>CANJPN010000604.1 GCA_947475855.1 Bradyrhizobiaceae bacterium | reverse complement strand
AGGTTACAACTTCGCCAGGCTGCTGGCGTGGCTCAGAGAGCTTTGGCGCGTCCTGCTTGCGACCCTCGCCTTGATGCGTCTCGCCGGCCCCCCACCAGCGACGCCTGCATTGACTGCAACCTGATCGCCCCAAACTTCACGGCCGACGCGGTAGCGAAGCGTACCGCACCGTGGCGAGCACAACCGGTGCGGTACGCGCTCACGCACTACCGCACCCTACGAAGGCCACCACCACCTGCCCCACCCCTACCGCTTCATCCCCAGCGACTTGAGGATGATGTTTTTGATCATGGTCGCGGCGGTGCGGCTGGCTGTCCGCTGCATGTCCTTGGCGATCATCTCGCCGATGCCCTGATTATAGCGGCCGGTCTTCGGGTTCTTGCCGCCCGAGAAGATCGTACCCCAGAAACCGCCGCCGCCTGCATCGGCTTCCTGCGTCTCTTCGCTACCGGCCCTCTTGTCGAGCATCTCCTTGGCGCTGTCGCGCTCCTGGCGATCCTCGTATTTGCCGAACACGGGGCTATATTCGATGCAGCCGCGGCGCTCCTCGTCGGTGAGCGGCCCGATGCGCGCTTGCGGAGGGCAGATCAGCGTCCGCTGAACCATCGACGGCTCGCCCTTGTTTTCCAGTAACGAGACCAGCGCCTCGCCGACCTTCAGTTCCTTGATCGCCTCGGCCGTATCGAGATCGGGGTTCTGGCGGAACGTCTTGGCAGCGGTTTCGACCGCCTTCGCTTCCTGCGGCGTGAACGCGCGCAGCGCGTGCTGCACGCGGTTGCCGAGCTGGGCTGAAACGGTGCTCGGCACGTCCATCGGGTTCTGCGTCACGAAATAGACGCCGACGCCCTTCGAACGCACGAGGCGCGCGATCTGCTCGATGCGTTCTAGCAGCGGCTTGGGCGCATCGGTGAACAGAAGATGCGCTTCATCGAAGAAGAACACGAGCTTTGGCTTGGGCATATCGCCGACTTCGGGCAGCGTCTGCCAGAGCTTCGACAGCATCCACAGCAGGAACACCGCATAGAGGCGCGGTTTCTCCATCAGCTTGTCGGCGGCAAGAATGTTGATGATGCCGCGCCCGTCCGGCGCCGTGCGCACGAAGTCCTTGATGTCGAGGGCGGGCAGACCGAAGAAGTGGCCAGCGCCCTGCTCTTCGAGCACCAGGATGCGCCTCTGGATCGCGCCGACCGAGGCCGTCGCGACGTTGCCGTATTTCGTCGTGAGTTCCTTGCCGCGCTCGGCGATGTTGTTGATGATGGCGCGCAGATCCGCGAGATCGTCGAGCGGCATCTTCTCGTCGGCAGCGACCCGGAAGGCGATGTTGAGCACGCCTTCCTGAACTTCGTTGAGCTCCAGCATGCGCCCGAGCAGCAGCGCGCCCATGTCGTTGACCGTGGCGCGGATCGGATGGCCCTTCTCGCCAGTCACGTCCCAGAAAACGGTCGGATAGGCCTTGTTCTGGTATTCCTTGATGCCGAGCTCTTCGAGCCGCTTCTTCACGAACGGCTTGGGCTCGCCGACGGCGGCGACTCCGGACAGGTCGCCCTTGATGTCGGAGGCGAACACCGCAACGCCAGCGTCCGAGAATCCTTCCGCAAGGGTCTGAAGCGTCACCGTCTTGCCGGTGCCCGTGGCGCCGGTGATGAGGCCGTGGCGGTTGGCCAGACGCAGCTCGAGCAGCTCGTCCTTGCCGTCGCTCTTGCCGACCAGAATTTTGTCGTCCTGCAGCATGGATTAAGCTCCTGTCGGCACGCCGCTATTCTCAAGCCGGGGCTGCTTGGCGCAATCGATGAGCCGCTCCGGCGACGCGGGACGCGAATCTTATAGGGGATCCACTTGGCACGACTGAGACGGCAATTCAATTATCGGTTGCAGGAGAAACTCATGTTTTGCACGGCATTGAACATGGGGTGGCACCGATCGTGATGCGGTGGAGTGTTCGGGCGGGCAGCTAGCCCGGCACCGAAACCGGCTGCGGTGCGAGTTCGCCGGACGCGACCTGCCGCATCAGCTTCGGCTTGTCGATCTTGCCGTTCGCCATCAACGGAAATTCCGGCAGAGGCAGCACGAACTCTGGCAGCTCATAGCGGGAAAGCCCGCGCGCAGAGAGGTGCGCGATCAGCGCGGGCACATCGACATCGGTGCCCTGCCGCGCCATGTAGGCGAGGCAGATGCGTTCGCCGAGCCGCGGATCGGGCATCGACAGCACGGCCGGCCGGAAGATCGCTGCGAACTCGGCCGCCAGGTCCTCGATCCGCGACGGGCTGATGTTGTGGCCTCCGCGAATCAGAACTTCCTTCTGCCGTCCCGTCAGCTTGAGATAGCCGTTGGCATCGAGTTGCCCGAGATCGCCCGTCATGAACCAACCATCCGGCGTGACGGCGCTTTCCGTTGCGCGCTGGTCGTCGAAATAACCCAGCATCAGGCACGCGCCGCGCCCCGCCACGAGGCCGACCTGCCCAGGCGGCAATTCCCGGCTCGGGTTCTCCGGATCGAAGATGCGGATCTCATAGCCCTCGCACGCCCGCCCGCACGTCCCCGCGATGATGGCGGGATCGTCGCCCCGCCGCGTGTACTGGTGCGAGTTGTTCTCGGTCATGCCGTAGCCCGATTGCGGCTCCACGCCGAGCGAGATCAGCTCGTGCATGATGTTGGGCGGGCTCGCAGCACCCGAAACCCGGAACGCGCGCACCTTACCCAGCCGCTTCAACCCGCGCCGCTTCAGCTCCGCGATGATATCGATCGCATGCGTCGGCACGCCGATCAGGTATTCGACGCGCGTTTCGCTCAGCCGGTCGACGAGGCTTTCGCCGCGTGGCGTGTCGTGGATCACGAGTTCCGCGCCCGCCATCAGCGCCGTCATGACAGCACCGACGCCGAGGTTGTGGCTGAACGGGCTCAGCGTCGAGATCACCGTCTCCGGCCCGATCCGCCAGTCGCGGCAGATCGCTCGCGCGGTGACGAGCAGCGTATTGTCGGAGTGCATCACGCCCTTTGGCTGGCCCGTCGAGCCGGACGTGAACGCGATATAGGACACGCGATCCGGATCGTCGGCCGGCGGTGGCATCGCGCCGCCCTTGGGGGCAGCGGTCAGTAGCGCCGGAAAAAGTGGTCTTCTTGCATCTTGGGCGGACACGGCGGGCAGGCGATAAACGTGACGCACATCGGCAAGCCCGGCGATCGCTGCCTCGATGGCGTGCTCACGGTCAGCCGAGCGGGCATCCGCGCCGAACCCCGGCTGATAGAGGAACGCCGCTGCACGCATGCGCTCGACCATTGCCTGCACTTCGGCGACGGTATGATTGCGATGCGGCGATGGACTGCAAACCAGTCCCATCCGCGAGGCAGCAAGCATGATTGCGACCGACTCGATGCGGTCAGGCATCCAGAATGTGATGCGTTGCCCAGGGATCAGTCCGCGTGCCGCGAGATCGCTTGCGAGTGCGTCGGCGGCGGAAACGAGCCCTGCCCACGTGACGCGCCGGTACCGGTCGCGCAGGGCTGCGCGGTCGGGTGTTCGTGCGGCATGTGCCGCCGCGATCGTGTAGATCGTCTCGTTGCGCCACAACCCCTGCGCATAGTATTCGCGCAGAAGCTTGCCATTGAGCAGCGATAGGACCGTTGATGCCATGGTGTTATTGCCGAGGGGTGGCTCAGGAAGTAGCCTCGCGGCACTCCTCGTCGGGCGGCAGCGGATCGCAAGCGCCACCCTTCTCGATACATGCCCGCAAGGCTGCGAGCAGGTCCGCCCGTATCACGCCGTCGTTGGGCCCGCTGTAGAGCTGGTTCATCTTCAGCCCGCATTGGTAGAGCGTTACCATTCTCGTGCCGCCATAGACCATTGCCGATTCGTAATCGCGCTGCGCGAGCTGTTGGTCGCCATT
>CANJPN010000603.1 GCA_947475855.1 Bradyrhizobiaceae bacterium | reverse complement strand
GCGCCTTGCACCGCCCCAACCACCTTGTGCGGCCCCCAGCCTCCGGGCTATACGTTCCCCCATCGGCCCCGCCTGACTTTCCAGGGCCGTATGCGGGCGTAGCATAGTGGTAATGCGGCAGCTTCCCAAGCTGTTGAGGAGGGTTCGATTCCCTTCGCCCGCTCCAATGGCCTGCTTTCCGGGGCCATCGAAGCAAAGGCGGCTGCTTCCCCCTACTCGAAGAACTTGCCCGTCCAGCCCGGCCCGACACTCTTCTTCGGCGGCTCTGCGCGCTGTGGCGCGGTGAGGAGCACGCGCTTCACCGCGCTCGTGCGAGACGTCGGCTTCGCTATGCTCGCAGCGATATGCCGTTCGATATTCTGATGACGAGGCCGTACGGTCGAGCCCCCAACGGCCAGATTTCCGGCCGCATCACTTCTCGACAGCGCGCTCGGATCCTCGAGTGCCAGCGCCGCGAGCTGTATATCCGTGAACCGTCCGAGAACGCCGGGCATCGCCGCATAGCGTCGCCCGCGCGCATAACGCGCTTCGTCCGGGCTCGGCGCGTCAACCACGACCACTTGAAGCACGGTCGTCCCTGCCGTCGCGAAGCCCAGCCGCTCGGCCAGCGCACGCGATACATCGAGTTGCCGCCCGGGATGATAGGGCCCGGAATTGTTAACGCGGATGAGCGCGGCGATGCCTGTCGCTTCGTTGCGAACGAGCAATTGTGTACCGTTCGGATAAATCGGACTGGCGGCGTTATCGGCCGCGTCCGCCCGGAACTTCTCTCCCGACGAGGTGGCGGTGCTGGGGTTGGAAGCATCACGCTCCGGCACGTCATAGTAGGAGGCGACGACCCGTCGCAGTGCGCCGACCTCGGTTCTTGTCTCCTCGAGCGTCAGGACGCGGTGGCAGATCGAATTGTAGCAGTGTGTCGCTCCCGGGATTTTCGCCTCGGCGCTTTGAGACGCAACCAGGGCGGCGAACGCCAAGAGGCAGGGGAAGATCCGAGGGAAGAGCTGGAAAGTCATGCGACCGTTTCGGCTGAGTGTCCTTGCGGATGCTGCTGCAATCCACTGGATGCCGGGTCTCACCTCGGGGTGCTTAGAATACGGCGAGGCATCGCCTCATTCGGAGAACAATTTCGGCACGCTGGAGCCGCATTGCCGGCGATTGACCGGGCGCTATTGCCCCTGGCGCCGTTAACGCTGCCGGGATGCCAACAAAGTGTTTTCCATGCCTGAAGACATTGCTCGGGTGTGGCCGCCGCAGGACTCGTATCTGCCGAATTTTGCACTATGTTTTGACTTGATCTTCCCTGCTTTCAGCGACTTCAGCGCGCGGGATCGAGTAACCACGGGTGACGCAATGCGCTTCGTTTCAGCCGCAGTGATGATTGCCAGCGCCGTCGTGAGCGCTGGCTCGGTCTGTGCCCAAGGCTTCGTTTGGCGCGACAACGGTTTTGTCGATGGCCCACCCACGCGCCGAACTGCGCGTCCGGCCTGGGATGACCGCGACTACTATCCGCCGGGCCAGCCGCGTATCTGGGGGCCGCAGGGCGATCCGCGGATGGCGTCGCCGTGGCAACAACCGCCGCTCGCCGGCTCGCCCCAAATCGGCGAAGAGATCCGCGATGGCGGTCCTCGGCCCGTGATTGCGCCGGTCACGCCTCCGCTTGCGATGTTCGATGCCGCCGGCCATGCCCCCAACTCGATCGTCATCGTGACCGACCAGCGCCGCCTCTACTACGTGCTGCCGGGCAAGCGTGCTTACGTCTACCAGATCTCGGTCGGCCGTGAGGGCTTCGACTGGTACGGCACCGAGACCATCAGCCGGAAGCAGGATTGGCCGGATTGGCACCCGCCGGCCGAGATGCGGCAGCGCGATCCCAGCTTGCCGGTCAAGATGACCGGCGGCCTCAAGAACCCGCTCGGCGCGGTAGCGCTCTATCTCGGCACGACGCTCTATCGCATTCATGGCACCAATGACGAGAAGTCGCTCGGACAAGCCCAGTCGTCCGGCTGTTTCCGGATGCTGAATTCGTCCGTGCTGCATCTCGCTTCGGTCGCCGAAGTGGGCACCAAAGTTACAGTGGTGAAGACATTGGGACCGGCCGCTGTAGTCAGCGGGCTGGAGCCATCCGTTGCGCGCCCCTCGCCTGTGATGGCTCCCCCTCCTGCACCCGTGCGGACGCGCAGCACAGACAACGCCTGGCAGCGCGACGACGACGATTGGGACTTGCAGCGCCTGCCGCGAAACGGCTATCGGCAGCGGCGAAATTACGATTGGTGACTCTGCAAAGTTACGATTGCGTCCTCAGCATTCGCCCAGGTCACGACATCATCATCGCGGCGATGCCCGCGAGCGCCACCGCCGCGAGCCACATCGCCCACCGTCCGCCGCGGTTCTGCGCAGCTTCTTCAGCCGCCATTCGCCGGATGGTATCGTCGTCGAGCCGCAAACCGTCCTTTGCCATCGATGCGAACGCCTGCGCAGCACTTTCCGCCTGCTCCAGCACGCGGGGCAATTGAACAAGCACCTTGCCCATCAGTTCGGCGTTCTCGCCTGCGTCACGAAGCCGGCCTGGGATGCCGTAGTTGTCCTCGATCCACATCCGCGCGATCGGCTCGGCGGCGGTCCAGAGGTTCAGTTGCGGATCGAGGCCGCGCGCTACACCTTCGACGATCACCATGCTCTTCTGCAGTAAGATCAGCTCCGGCCGCGTCTGCATGTCGAAGACTTCGGTGTAGGCGAACAGTTGGCCCAGCAGATCAGCCATCGATATTTCATCGGCGGTCCGGCCGTGGATGGGCTCTCCTATCGCGCGCATCGCCTGGGCGAACACTTCCACCGAGTGGTGTGGTGGAACGTAGCCCGCTTCCAGATGCATGGCGGCGGCGCGGCGATAATCGCGCGTGATGAGCCCGAAAAGAATCTCGGCGAGAAACCGCCGCTCTTTCATGCCGAGCCGGCCCATGATGCCGAAATCGACCGCGACGACCGCACCGGACGTGTCGATCAGAAGGTTGCCCTGGTGCATGTCGCCATGGAAAAAACCGTCGCGCATCGCGTGCCGCAGAAACGCGCGCAGTACGACGAGCCCGAGCGCCTTCGGATCGAACCCGGCCTCGACGATCCGCTTCTTGTCGCCGATCGGAATACCGTCGATCCATTCGAGCGTCAGCACGCGACGTGCCGTTCGTCGCCAATCGACGTGCGGTACCCGGAACACGACCGCGTCGGCCTTCGCATCGTCCTTGATGTTGTCGGCCATCTCCGAGATCGCTGCCGCCTCGAGGCGCAGGTCCATCTCGATTTCGGTTGTCCGCCGAAGGTTATCGACGATCGCCACCGGTTTGAGGCGGCGCGACGGTGCGTGGAATCTCTCAACCAGCCGCGCGACCAGATAGTAGCTGTCGAGGTCGCGCTTGAAGCGCCGCTCGACGTCTGGCCGAAGGATCTTCACCGCCACTTGGCGGCGCGAGCCGTCCTTGTCGATCACCGTCGCCTTGTGTACCTGCGCGATGGAGGCGGCAGCGATCGGCGGGCCGAACTCGATGAAATGGTCCTCGAGCTTTCCGCCGAGGCTTTCTTCAACCGCCTTGCGCGCTTCCGCCATCGAGAATGGCGCCATCTTGTCTTGCAGGCGCGACAGGTCCGCAGCGACATCCGGGCCGATAACGTCCGCGCGGGTGGCCAGGAACTGGCCGAGCTTGATATAGCTGGGCCCGAGCGCTGCGAATGCGCTCGATATCCGTGTTTCCGGCTTTTGCCCGGCACGGAACGGCGCGGTGACCGCCGAGATCGGCCAAGTCGCGATCTCCGCGAGTCGCAGCGCCAGCGGCACCCTCATGCCCTTCGGCACGAGCCGCACGCCATAGCGCGAGAACACGAGACCGGCACG
>CANJPN010000602.1 GCA_947475855.1 Bradyrhizobiaceae bacterium | reverse complement strand
GCGGGGCAGGAGATCGTTCGAGAGGGCGACGGCCTGCCGGCAAGGCCCGGCGTTGCGGCTAAAGATCCGGCGCTGCTGCCCGGCACCGGTAAGTTTCGCGGGATATATTTCACGCCCGAGGAAACCGAGGAGCAGATGCCCCGCTGGCAAGCGTTGCGCAGCGAACTGTTTCCGTAGAGGGGTGTCGAGCGCTGGTCGTTCAGCGTTTGACGATGAGGCGGGCCGGCCGGCTGGAAATCAGGGGATCGTGTGAATTCGTTCGAGCCGCTTGCGGCTTCTCGGCGTCCGGGTATTTCAATGCCGGGGACCCGGCTCGATCGCCGGCTGACGAACGAGACGCGACCTCAACAGGGGCTGGTTCTGCGCGAATTGCCTCGTGTGCGATGAGAGGAAGAATTGCCTCGCGAAGTTGGCGTATGCTGCCGTTGGGCATTGGCGCACGTTCAGGAGTCTTGGGCTGGTTAGCGCCGGCCGTTGTGGTTGCCGTGGCCGTCGAGCCGAAGAAGTGCCGGACAAGCGCTTCGCCCATGTCGAGCCGCTTGAAGCGGACGCCGAACCGGACACCGACCTGGTAGCGCATCTCACACTGAAGTTTGCACGGGAAGTTCTCGACGGCGAGGTCGAAGAAGTTGATCGGCGCAACGCCGGTGGGGAACGACAACAGTGCGCCGCCTTCAGACAGGTTTTCGATGACGCATGGAACCTCGATCGAACCGGGTAGTTCGGCCGAAGCATCGGCACTCAACGGCCGCCGGCCGAACTGGCGCCGTTCTGCCCAGTATGTCGGTTCGCTCATCCAAACTCGTCCAGCAACTAGATTGCGGGTGAAGACGTCCTTTACGCGTCAAATTAGCCGCAAAAAGTTACCGGGCGATTGACGGATTAATGATCTGTTTACGAACAATCCAGGGCCTGTCGCGGGGCGGCGAGGAGCACGGATGACAGCATGGCCGGCATTCTGAGCCGTTGCGCTAGGGGCTGCCGACCGAATAGCTTTTGCTCCGAAGCTATCATGAGGGAGACCGCAATATGCCGACGATACAATCGACCGATGCCGAGATCTACTATGAGGTGAGCGGGAGCGGCACGCCGGTGTTGCTGATCGCTGGGCTTGGCGGCGTCGGCGCGACGTGGGGACCGCAGACAGCGATGTTCTCGAAGAAGCACACGGTGATTTTGCCGGATCACCGCGGCACCGGCCGTTCGACACACACCGCCAAGGGACAGACGATCACACAGCATGCGGCCGACTTCGCCGCCATCGTAGAGAAGCTCGGTATCGGGCCGGTTCATGTGGTGGGATCATCGACGGGCGGCGCGATCACACAGGCATTGGCGCTCGAGTATCCAAAGCTCGTGAAGACGGCGACCATCGCGTCGTCTTGGGCGCGTGTCGATCCGTTCTTCCAGCGGCAGTTTGCAGCGCGTGCGCAGATGATCGCGTCGGCGGGTGTGAAGGCCGCAACAGAAATGGGGGCGCTGTTCCTGTTCGATCCGCGGTTCCAGATGACCAATCAGGCGGTCGTGCAGGGATGGGTCGATGCCGCTGTCAAAGGCGCATCGCAAGCAGACATCGCGATCAAGCGCATGGACATGATCCTGGCGCATGACCGGCTAGGCGATCTCGCGGGTATCAAGTGTCCGGTCTTGGTGATCGTGGGCGAGGCCGATTTCTGCACGCCGCCGCACCTTTCGGAGCAGATGGCGGCGGCTATTGCGGGCGCGGAGCTTGCCAAGCTGCCCGGCGGCCATTTCTTCTACATGGAGCATCCGCAGTTGTTCCACGATCGCGTCGAGGCATTTTTCGCCAAGCACGGCGGGTGAGTGCCGGCGAGGCCTGGTCCGGCATCACGCCGGTTGCAACATCGGGAAGTGTGTCGGGCGGGTTATTCGCTATCGATGTCGGGAGATTGCCACAAGACATGGTATAATGGAGTTGCTTGCGGACTTGGATGTAGCGGGTTGATGCGGCGTGCTGGCGTCAGCCGGGAGGATGAGCGGATGCAGTTCGTGTGCGATGGCCCGAACGGTACGTGGTTCCGATTTGAGACCGATGGGGAGGCGGCGCAAGAATCGCTGCTCATGGAACACTCGGTCGAGAAGTATTTCCGTCAGGCGGTCGACGAAGCGACAAAGAGTTTCGTGCCGCCCGCGACGGGGAGAGCTTTCGAGCAGAAGATCGGTCTCAAGGCGCACGTGCTGAAGGTGATGCCGCTGTTTCTGACATTGCGGGATTCCAGCGGCGGTGGGCTCGTCACGGCGATGCTGCCGCCGGCAGGCAA
Source organism: Bradyrhizobiaceae bacterium (assembly GCA_947475855.1). Taxonomy (GTDB): domain Bacteria; phylum Pseudomonadota; class Alphaproteobacteria; order Rhizobiales; family Hyphomicrobiaceae; genus CAMDPA01. Next base: position 1,605 of record CANJPN010000602.1, on the reverse strand, counting down.
GGATGAACGGTCTTTCCGGCCTATCGTGGTCGGGCCCAAGAATTCCGACCCGTACCTGAAATTCGGCGACGACATCAAAGCGCTGGGACGGCACTACGGCTTTACGCTCGATCCGGCCCGGTGCTTTCCCTATCGGCGCGGCTAGAGCTAGAAGATCTTTATCCGACCAGCGAATCGCGAAAGACAGATTCCGTTTGGTCGGATGATGCTCTAGCAAGCAGCCGCAGCCAGTCTCCGGGTGTGCCGGCCATTGACGGCGTTTCCGGGCGCTATTGCGCCTTCTTGTCGATCTTCAGTGCCTTGGCAATGGCTGCGATCTGCTCGGCCTGATCCTGCATAGCCTTGCCGAATTCCTCTGGACCGCCGGGGTTGACTGCCTGGAACGTCGAAAGCAAGCGGTTGGCGACCTCGGGATCCTTTGCCGCTTCGACGACATCCGCGCCGATCTGTTTGCGCAACTCGAGCGACATGATTTTCGGGCCGAGCAGGCCTGTCAGGCCTTCGAGTTCAAGTGACTTGTAGCCAAGTTCGATCGCCGTCGGGATTCCGGGTGCGAGCTTCTCGTTGCGTGCGCGGCCGTTGAGGGCGAGGAGTTTCGAGCGGCCCGAATTTATGCCGGGTTGAAGGATTGCCACCGATGCCATCATAACCTGGAGGCGGCCTTCGCCGAGATCGGGCACGGCTTGCACGATGTCGCGATAGGGCACTTTGACGATTCCGAGCTTCTCTGAATTCGTGAAGCCGTCCCACACGAACTCGGTGATGCCGGGAACGAGGGCGACGTTGAGTTTGCCAGGCTCGGCACGGGCCTTGTCTACCAATTCCTTCAGTGAATTGACTCCGAAATCAACCGGGACGGCCACGCCGAGCAGAGTGTTCGCGACGCGCGCGATGGGGAGGATATCGCGCTCGCGGTCATAGGGCAGCTTTTCCCGCTGATAGGGATGCACGGTGAACGAGCCTGTCGCTGCGTATAGCAGGACGTGATCGTCGTTGGCTTGAACGAACGCCTGCACGGCGACGATGCCGTCACCGCCGGGCTTGTTCTCGATGACGATTGATTGGCCCCATTTCTTCTGCAAGCGCTCAGCTACCAGCCGGGCGCCGATGTCTGCACCGGCGCCGGCGCCGAACGGGATCAAGAACCTGACCGTGCGTTGCGGCCACGTCTGAGTTTGCGCGAGTGCGGCGCTGAATGTCGCGCCTATGAGCGTCGCTGCGCCAAGCCCCAAGGCAAGCGTCTTGGTGAGCAACTTCATCATTTCGGGTTTCTCCCTCGGGGCGATTATTCTTGCTGGCCGTTTTCGGGCCTTCCGGCGGGACTCTAGCCGACGGTGCGCGCGGGGCAAGTAGGCCCGTCGATCACGTCCGGGAAAAGGGCAAGTCGCGGGAGCCTCGGACTGAGAGAATGAGGGGGGGACATCCAAGCGGCGCAGACCTTGCGCTACCTGTCGAAGGCCAACAAATTGGCGTTCATGTCCCGGCATTCAAGGATCGCCGATGACGGCGACGTCGCCGGGGTTGGGCGGCACTCTGAGGCGATCCTGGTGAAGATGAAGCTGAACGGCTTCCAGATGTTTGCAGCCGTTGGTGAGAGGTCCTTGG
>CANJPN010000601.1 GCA_947475855.1 Bradyrhizobiaceae bacterium | reverse complement strand
GTCGCCGCGAACGTCGCCATGCCGCCGTTCGATTGCATGATGTAGGCCGCGCGCGTACCGATGCCGGCCTCACCCAGACGCCCGTCGAGCTTGTCGATGTACCGCGCCAGGATCGGCTGCAGGTACGCATTGATGACGGTCGTCGACAGCCGGTAGTACTCGCGGATCTGCGGCACCACCTCGCACGACAGCGAGATGTCGACGCCCGGCAGCGCCGCGCGCGCCAGCTCCCGCACGCGCTCCTCGTGCTCGGGATGAAGGAACGAGAACAGCAGGCACACCGCGAGAGATTCGATCTTCTCCGGCGCGAGCGCTTCAAGCGTTGTCGCGAGCGCCGTCTCGTCGAGGGGGGCCAGCACCGTGCCGTCGAATGCCACTCGCTCGGCCACTTCGCCCGTGCGCGAGGGCGGCGCCAGCAGCGGCGGCTTCTGGTACATCACGTCGAAGATCGCCGGGCCGTGCGGCCGCGACTGTTCGCCGACCTCGTAGATGCCGCGGAAGCCTTTCGTAACCAACAACCCCGTCCGCGCCCCCTTTCCTTCGAGCAGCGCATTCGTGCCGACCGTGGTGCCATGGCAGAAGAACGAGACGTCGGAGCCCTTCACGCCACGCGACAGCAGCAGCTCGATACCCGCGAGGATCGCTCGTGATGGGTCGTCCGGGGTCGAGGGTACCTTCGATATGGTCACATCACCCGTCGCCTCGTTCATGTAGACGAAGTCGGAGAAAGTGCCGCCGGTATCGACCGTGATGCGGTGTTTCGCCATCGAGTGGCAGCGCTCCCTTATGGCGTCCGAACGTGTGGTGGCCGATCGGTGCCGGCCGATGACGGGCGCACCTCGCAGGAGCCCCGTTCGACCGGAGGCGCAACTTGCGGCCCGGCAGACCTAGTGCGGGATCGCCCGACATGGTGTCAAGGCAACGCGTGAGGGAACCGCCATTGGCCACGGTTCAGATGGCAGTGATTGAGTGCCGGGGCCCGGCCAGCTATCGTGCAGGTGATCGTTAGATCTCAACGCAGAGGGGGAGGCCGCTCGTGTCAGCCGCGGATGCGCCGGAACCAGCCCGGACTGGAAACCCTGATGGGCAGGTTCCCTCCACGAATCGCGGCGATGCGCGACAGCGCCTGACGCGATCGGGTGCAATCTGGCGCTGGTTAGGTATGGGGCGGCCGTGGAGCAATGGATTGCTGGTCTGCGTCGGCGTCGGGATCCTGTATTATCTGGCGGGGCACTTCGCGCTTTATCTGACCAACGAGCGGAACGGGGTAGCAGTGTTCTGGCCGGCGTCGGGATTCGCGGCCGGTGCCATGGTTGCTCTCGGCACTCAGCATCGCTGGCCGATCGTGATTGGCGTCGTCGTCTCGACCTTGATCGCAAATCTGGAGGCACGCTCGGGTTTTGCGCTGATAGCGGTGTTCGCTGCCTGCAATGCGCTCGAATGCCTCTTGTTCGGCGTTCTGATGCGCGGACTGGATCATTCGCGAGCTCGGCTCGAGAGCCTTGGCAGCGTGGTGGCGTTCTTCTTTGCAACGGCAGCAAGCGCAGCCCTGGCGGCCGTTCCAGCAGCTTTGGCGATCGAAAGTCTTTCGAACTCGCCCGCGCACTGGACCGAGATCTGGTTCGACTGGTTCAAATCGGATGGCCTCGGCATCGTGGTCGTCGCCCCGGTAATCATAACACTGCCGTCACTACTGAGCACGACGCTGCGGCCCCTGAGACTACTCGAGTGCGTGGTTGCGTTACTGGTCGCCGTCGCAACCACATACTATGCCTTCGGGCGAACGTTTTCCGGTCTTGCGCCGGTGCCGTCACCTGCGATGTATCTGTTTCCGATATTCGTCTGGCTGGCGGCCCGCACCCCGACATCCAATGCGGCTCTCGCGGCCTTTCTCATGTCCGTCGTGGTCGTGGTCCTTGCCCTGGCAGGAGACGGAACCGCCCCCGACACGATCATGCCCCTCGCGATACGCCTGGGAACCGCGCAATCCTCATTGATAACGGGATGCGGCGCGCTCCTGACGCTGTCGGCCATGTTCGCTCGCGTGAACAACGTGGCCCTGGCACTGCAGTCGAGCGAGCAGCGCCTGAAGCTCGCGCTGACCGCTGCCACCATGTACGCGTTCGACTACGATATCGACCGCAACCTCGTCCATCGGACCGGCGGACTTATGCCGCGTCTGGGCCTGCCGGAGATCGGGGCGGCGAACGAGTTTTTCACCGCCATGCACGCCGACGACAAACGAGCACTCGAGTCGATGCTTGGTACGATCTCCCCTGCCGAACCGCAGTTGAAGCGGCTCGTCCGGATGTACGACACGATGGGCAAAGAGCTGGCGATCGAATATCGCTCGGAAGGCGAGTTCGACGATAACGACCGCATCGTTCGACTGCGCGGGATCTGCGTGGACGTCACCGATCGCGAACGCTCGCGCGAGCTTCTCGAGAAACAGGCCACGCAATTGAGTGGCGCTCTCCAGGCCGGCCGCGTGTTCGCCTATGACTTCGACAACACGACCAAGTCGATGACCCGCAGCGCCAACTCGGTGGAAATCCTGGGGATCACCGAGGATCGGCTGAACGATCCACGGAATATCTTCGTGGAACGGGTTCACCCGGATGACCGCGAGGCGCTGATTGCCTACGGCCTTCGACAGTTCCCCGACGATGGCTTCAGGCGCCAGACTTTCCGCTTCATCCGCCCCGACAACCGCATCTCCTGGCTCGAAGTGACGTCGACGGCCGTGTTCGAAGAGACGGGCAGACTGAGGGCCATCCGCGGTCTCGCCCGCGACGTGACCGAGCAGACGCGCTTCGAGCAGCGGCAGTCGATGCTGATCAAGGAACTCGACCATCGCGTGAAGAACGCGCTCGCCCGCATGGATGTGGTGATCAAGGTGTCGCGCGATCAACACCAGACGCTGGATGAATACGTCGACGTGATCGAGGGGCGCATCGCTTCGATGGCGCGCACGCAGGAGCGCTTGAGCCAGAACAAATGGGATGGCGTCGACATCGCGTCGCTTGTGGCCGACGAATTGGCTGCTTATCGCACGCCGGCGAATTGCCGGATCGAGGGGCCGAGTTGGCTCCTCGAACCGGGAGCCGCACAAGGCTTCGCCTTCACGCTGCACGAATTGGCGACCAATGCCGCAAAGCATGGATCTCTTTCCAGGCCCGGTGGCCGGGTCGAGGTTGTTTGGCGCCTCGAGGATCAGGCGGCCGGGCAAAAAATGCTGTACCTGAACTGGCGCGAGATCGGGAATGGCGGTGTGGTCCACCCGCACAAGGAAAGCTATGGTCTCGATACCATTCGCAACTTGCTGCAGTACGAGCAAGAGGCCACGGTCGAGCTCGACTTCACACCGAACGGACTTGTTTGCGACATCGTCATGGAACTGTGGCAGCAAGTCGTGGATCCCGTGTCCACGGGGCAAAGCGCCGTCAGGAACCCGGCGTCCGCAGCGGCCGCGCCAACGCGGCAATGAGCATCTCGCCGGGGATCGGCTTGGTCAGGCACTCGTGCACCTTGTCGGCGAGTTCGGGGGACCGTTCATAGCCCGACAGCACGACGACCTTGATGCCGGCTTCGGCTAGTCGCAAGGCGAGCCCATTCGCCTGCTGGCCGTGCAGATCCAGATCCATTACCGCCGCGTCGAAGGTCGCCGTCTCGGCCAGCTTTTCTGCTTTTGCCAACGTCCCAACCATCCCGACGACATTCCCGCCGGCATTCTGGACGGATGCTCGGATCGCTTCGGCCAGATGCCACGAATCTTCCGCGATGATGATTCTCAGACCGTTCAGCGGCGACTCGTTCGGGTTCGACACGGTACCCATCCCTCAACCTGCTACCCAACCAATGTACAGAATACCTCACGTTGTGCGAAGTG
>CANJPN010000600.1 GCA_947475855.1 Bradyrhizobiaceae bacterium | reverse complement strand
TCCCGGTCTGCCGCCGGAGCGCGTCACCGTCCTGCGGCGCGCTTTCGACGCTGCGATGGCAGATCCGGAAATGAAAGCCGACATCGAGCGGGCGAAAGCGGAGCTTGTCCCACTGACTGGCGAGCGCCTCCAGCAATTGATCTCCGATACCATGAGGGCCCCGCCCGAAGTCGTGGCGCGTATGCAATCCATTCTCAATACCCACCGGTAGTAACCACTCGTTTACTCTGTGTGCACGATCTGCATGCCGTTTCGGTTGCTGTGATAGCCCGCGTCACGAGGCCGCCGTATTTTGCCATGAACCTAGTTCATGAGTAGAGCTTGAAAGCGACCCGCCCCGACGAGCGGAGAGAGAGGCAGCGCGATATGCAGGTAGCATCGAAGCAATCTCCGTCCGTGATCGCCACGCAGCTTCGGTTGCGGCTCGGCCATGAACGCGAGCGAGCAGCGCCGATCCCGGCAAGCCTCGACACGTTGCCCGCAATCCCGGTCGTCGACGTCGGTCCAGATTTCTCCGCCGCTACGCTCCACGCGGCAGAGGACGTCGCTCATGCGCTTCTGGATGGCGCAACGCGCGGCGTGCCGGTGGCAGTGCTGAAACAACTCGATGCGATTTCGCGGCGGTGGCTGGTCCGGCAGGGCAATCCGAGTTTAGGCGAGATCGATGCGCTGGCCGCCCGTCTCGGTCGCCCTGGTGGGCACTTCCTGTCGGTCAACTACGAATGGGGCTGCTCCGTTGCTGTGGGACCTTCGCCGGACGGCACCAGCGCGCGCCTGACGCGGACCCTTGACTGGTTCACGCCGGGGTTGGGCCGCTACGTGATGGCAGCCCGTGTGGCTGGCAGCGCGGGTCCGTTCGTGACGCTGACGTGGCCTGGTTTCGTCGGTGTCCTGCAGGCAATGGCGCCGGGACGCTTTTCCGCGTCGATCAACCAGGCGCCACTGCGCCGTGCTGGCGGCGGCTTGTTCGCGCTCGACTGGTTGACGGCGAAGTCGCGCGCCTGGCGCTCGAACGACAGGCCTGCGGTACACGTATTGCGCACGGTGATGGAGACCGCGCGCACCTACGAGGAAGCGCGCCGCATGATGATCGACACGCCGGTGGCGGCCCCGGTTACGTTCGCGCTTGCCGGCATCGCGCCGCAAGAGACCTGTATCATCGAGCGCACGGAGCGCCACGCGCATGTCATTGAAGGACCGGCGTGCGTGACCAACCATTGGCGGGGCCTCGATCACGGCGCGCATTCCCGGGGTATCGACAGCGAAGGGCGTCTCGGCGCCATGGAGAATGCCGGCCGGATCGAACTCGATGCTGCGTTCCCGTGGTTGAAGCCGCCCGTGCTCAATGAATTGACGCGGCTTGCGATGGTCGCGGATGCTGCCGAGGGCCGGTTGGTCGCGCAGGGCTTCGAGGACTGCATGCCCGCGACGAGGCCGCTCGATCTCATGTCGAACGAAGCGGCTTCTCAGGCACGAAACGAAGTTGCCGCGCAATGACGACAGTCTACTGAGACTGAAGTTCCAATGCGCGCTGGGTCCTCACCGCGGCTGAACCTGCCGGGAAGCTCGCGCGCTCTACGGGAGCAACTGCAGCCGCAGCGCTGGTCCCAGGGGCCGTTTCGGTCTTTGCGGCAACAAGCGGCGGTCCGGAATAACGGTAGTGGCCAGTGATCCGATCGACGAAGAGCGCATCCTCCAGTTGCGGGCCGTACCCGCGATTGTGCACGATCATCGGCCGTCGGCTGGCAGCCAGAACGTCTGTGACGACCGCGATGTGAGAGGTTGATATGCGGCTGAACGGCCGGTGGTAGGTGACGATATCGCCTGGCTTGTAGTCTTCGGGGTAACTTGTGATGGGCAGGCTCGCGCCGGCTCGCTCGAGGAACCGCCGCATATTCTCGGTCCGGCGGTGATCGATATTGGTGTCGCCCCGAGACGGCCGCCCGCGTTGGATCTCTTCCTGCAGGTCGATGCCGAGCGTGCGATAGGCGCGGATCACGACGTCGATGCATGCGCCGTGAAGCGGCATCACGTCTCCCATGGGATAGGCCATGGGCTGATAGCGCGCCGTGTAAATCACGAGATCCTCGGTCTGCGCGACGGCCGCGGCTGCGAGCCGCCGGCCGAAGGTGGCGCTGTCGACACCGACGAGACGTGGCTGCGAGCGGGCGCGGGCGAGACGGCCCACGTTCGCAAAGCTGGCCAGCCTTTCGGGTGATGGCGAGCATGTCAGGTCGGCAGGCTGCAGCGGTGCGCGGTCGGCATTCTCGGGCCGCTTCTCCGGCAAAGCGATTGGCGCGGGCTTGCGCGTATCGAGGCTGGCTATGGTGATGTCGCGGGGCGAAGGGGGCGTAGTCGCCTCCTGCTCGACGCTTGCAGCAGCGGCAGGTCCAGCTGTTGCGATCGTTGGTGTCGTGGGGAGCGACTCAACGATGGCGACCGGCGGCGGAAATGCCTGAGCGGGGGCCGGGACTACGACTTCGTTCGGCGTTGGAACCTGAGGCGCGGGCCGCGTTACGATCCGGGGCGGGTCTAGGTCGGCGACCACCGTTGGCGACGCCGGGCCAGCCAGTGCGCGCTCCAGTACCGGCGTCGGTGGCGGATAGGCGGCCAAAGTTCCGGGAACGACAATTTCATTGGGTGCTGGCACGACAGGAACAGCAACCGGCGCGGCAGTAATTCGAATGGTCGGCGCGTGAATTGCGATCTCGGGCAGGGAAGGCAGATGCGACCGGCGGGACTGCACCATCGTCAGCGCAACCGCGATGATCAGGAACGGTAGCAGCAACAGTGCGAATGCAGTGCGATCCTCGGCTGCGATGGCGCGAACCGTCCGATGAGGTGACGAACTGGCAGAAGCCTGCCGCGCTGCAACATTCGAAAGGGATGAATGCCGGTCGCGTGCCTTGCTCGCGGCAATCGTCGAGGATTTCACCGACGCCTTGGACGATGCCTTGGAAGACGACGCCTTGGAAGAAGCAGAAGCCAGTGCATTCGCGCAACCGCCAGAGGCCGGTCCGCCTGTCGCCGCATGGCGTACAGGCGCCGCCTTGTGCGCACGTCGTTTCGGCTTCGGCTTACCCGGCTTCTTCACGCGTCTCTCGCTTGCATCGAACTAGTTTTCAAGTGCACCTGAGGAAACAACTTTTTCCCATAGGCACAACGCTCTGCAAGGTTTCGTCAGTGTAGTTGCTAATTCCTTAGCACATCAATCCGGAATTGCGTTTCCGGTGCGGCAATCCCAACATGTGGCCATAAATCAACCGATATGCTTCGGCAACCCAGGGAAATCTAGGTAATTCCAAGCACTTTGCCCACATCGGCCGGCGTCCAGCCTTGCTCGCGCAACTCTCCGAGCGAAACATCCCGAGCTGATTTCGCGAGCTTGCGGCCGCCATCATCGGTCACCAATCGGTGGTGCCGATAGATCGGTTCGGGCAGGTCGAGAAGAACCTGCAACAACCGGTGCAAGTCCGTCGATGCAAGGAGATCCAGCCCTCGGACGACGTGAGTGGTGCCCTGGATGGCGTCGTCGACGACTACGGACAGGTGGTAACTCGTCGGGGTATCCTTTCGCACCAGTACTGCATCCCCCCAGCGTTGCGGCTGAGCCGGCAGGATCGCGATACAACCCAGGTCGTCCATCGCCTGAAATGTCAGCTGGGTGACGCCACGGGCTTGCAGCGCTGCCATTGCCTTGGCCATGTCGAGCCGCAACGCGAACGGTTCGCCGCGCACCAACCTCTCGTCTATGCTCGCTGGAGAAGCATGTCGCCACAAGCCTGGGTATAGAGGCGCACCATCGGGATCGACCTCGCCGCCAACCCCGGCTGCCGCGATCTCCGAGCGGGTGGCAAAGCACGGATAGAGCAAGCCCATGGCGTCGAGCTTGGCAGCCGCCGCCTGGTAGTCCGGGAAATGCTCGGATTGGTACCG
>CANJPN010000599.1 GCA_947475855.1 Bradyrhizobiaceae bacterium | reverse complement strand
TGCGCGTTGTCGATGCGTCTGCCATGCCCGACATGCCGTCCGCGCACCTCAATGCGATCGTCATGATGATGGCGGAAAAGGCGTCGGATATGATCCTTGGGCGCGAGCCGGCCAAGCCTACTGCCTAGTCGGGGTGGCGTTCCCCAGGACATGGCAAACGGGTTGCAGTTTCGGACTGCTGGGGGCGGCTTGCCGGTGTATCGCACTGCGACGTGTTGTTGGGGAGGTTTGCTTTGTCCGATCGGCTCATCTCGCTTGCCGCGCTGACGATACTTGATGCGGGGCCTGCAGGGCAGATCCGTGCCGCGGCTGATGCTGGGTGGTCTTCGGTCGGTCTGAGGTTGATGCCGCTGCTCGACAGTGATGCGCGCGTCGTCGGAAATCCAGGGGCAGAGGCTGAGGTTGAGCTCTTGCTCGACGAGACGGGGTTGGCCGTCCTGGAGATCGGCGTGTTCCCGATCAAGCCCGAGATGGATTGGGGACTGGTCGAGGCTGTGGTTGCCTTCAGCGCGCGTCTGGATGCGCAGCACCTCGTCTGCCCTGTAGAAGACACTGACGTGGAGAGGCGGCTCGCGACCTTTCGACGATTGTGCGATATCGCCGACGATCAAGGCATGAGCGCACTGGTCGAATTCAATCCATACAGCGCCTGTCAAAACCTCGATGCAGCGACCGATCTCGTGGGACGCGTGGGGTGTTCGAATGCGGGCCTTGTCATCGATGCCCTGCACCTGTCGCGCTCAGGTGGCAGCCCGGAGGATCTGGCTGCGGTCGATTCGACACTGTTGCGGCTGGTCCACCTCTGCGATGCGATGCCGCCACCTGATCGGAACCGCTCGGTCGACGAGCTCAGGGCGGAGTCGCGTACTGCTCGCCTGCTTCCTGGTGAGGGATCGCTGTGGCTCGACCGGCTTCTCGATGTTCTACCGCCCGGTGCGGCGATCAGCGTGGAGGCGCCGAGTGCCAGCCAGGCCCATCTGTCCGCCACGGAACGTGCCCGGCTGGCGCTGGTCGCGACGCGTGCACTCCTGGCGCTGCGTGGAATCTGATTTGCCGTCCAGAGTTTTGTGAGTACGCCGCCTTGGCTTCCCCTGCGGGCGCACGCGTGGCATAGGAGTTCAACGCCCTCATCACAGGACTGCGCTGATGTCCGATCCACATTCGCCCGTGCCGCCTGCATTCCAGAAGATCGCCAGTCTCCTCGAGCGGATGATCGAAGGCTTTTTGTTCAGCAGCCGCTGGCTCCTGGCGCCGTTCTACCTCGGCCTGGCGTTCGCGCTCGTCGTGCTGCTGGTCAAGTTCATGGAGGAGTTCTTTCACCTCGCTTTGCATGCGTTCTCGGCGACCGAGGCCCAGGTCATCCTGGGGGTTCTGACGCTCGTCGACCTCGCTTTGACCGGCTCGCTGCTGGTTATCGTGATCTTCTCCGGCTACGAGAACTTCGTGTCCAAGATCGATCATTCCAAGCATGAGGATTGGCCGTCATGGATGGGCACAATTGATTTCACGGCGCTGAAACTCAAGCTGCTGTCATCAATCGTCGCGATCTCAGCAATTCAACTCCTCAAGCAATTCATGGCGGTCAAGGAACTGGCGGCGAAAGATCCGGTTATGGCCGACCGGACATTGTTCTGGTACGTCGTCATCCATCTGGTGTTCGTGGGTTCGAGCGTTCTGTTGGCGCTGTCGGATCGAATTGCTGGAAGTCATGAACCCCACAAGAATGCACAGCATGCCGACGCAAAGAGCGACGACGAGGCCGGGCATCCTAATGTCGGCAGCAAAACGCAGGGCAAAAGATCCTGATTGGCATTTGCGTCCGACGCTTCGAATATCGTTCAAGGAGTGAGACATGCGTGCGCGTATCAACGACATCAACATGCACTACACAATCTCAGGCAAGGACACAGCGCCGCCGGTCTTGCTGCATCATCCGCTGGCGACAGAGTTGTCGATCTGGGACGAGCTCACGGCGGCGCTGGAGCCCCACTATCGCGTGATCCGGCTGGATGCGCGTGGCCATGGGCAGACCGATGCGCCCGCAGGGCCTTACAAGATGGAAGCACTGGCGGACGACGTGATCGCGCTGCTCGATCATCTCGGCATCCAGAAGACGCGCTATCTCGGTCTGTCGATGGGCGGTTTCGTCGGCGCGGTGCTCGGCTACCGGCATCCGAGCCGCTTCCATTCGCTGTGCCTCGTGTCGACGTCGAGTAATATGAGCGGCGCCAAGGAGGTGTGGGAAGGCCGAATCAAAACGGTGCAGGCCGAGGGGATGTCGAAGGTGATCGTCGAGGGGTCGATGCAGCGGTGGCTGTCGCCGGGCGCCCTCGCTGCGAAACCTCAGCTCGTCGCGCGGCTGAGCAAAATGGTGGCCGATACGCCGCCCGCAGGTTTCATCGGCTGGTGCCAGGCGATCATCAATTTCAACGTCACCGACCGTCTGAAAGAGATCAAGATACCAGTGCGGATCATCGCGGGCGCGATCGATCCGGCGACGACGCCGGCCATGATGCAGGTGATGCACAAGGAAATCCCGGGCTCTGAGTACGTCGAGATTCCCGGAACGGCGCACATGCTGCATGTCGAAGAGCCGGCGCTGTTCCACGCCGAGGTTCTGCCGTTCATGGCCAAGCATGGTCCGAAGGACTGAAGTGAGGGCACTTCATGAACTCCCCGTCGCTTCCGCGCGTGGTCGTGGTCGGGGGCTATGGGGCATTCGGGTTGCGCGCGGTCGAGCGACTTGCGAGAGGCGGCGATGTAGAGATCGTCGTCGCTGGGCGCTCGGCGGAGAAGGCCGCGGTTGTTGCTGACCGATTCACTAAATCCGCTGGGCCGCGGATTTCGGGCGCCGTGCTCGATGCGGCAAGGCCTGATGTCGCTGCGCTGAAGGCGCTGGGCGCGTCGGTGGTGATCAACGCGTCGGGACCGTTTCAGGCACATGATTATTCGCTGGCCCGAGCGGCGGTCTCGGCTGGAATGCACTATGTCGATCTTGCCGATGCGCGCGCGTTCGTGACTGGCATAGGTGTGCTTGATGAGGCGGCACGCACGGCTGGCGTTTTGGTTACAAGTGGGGCTAGCAGTGTGCCCGCGCTCGCGGCTGCGATCATCGACAGCGAATTGAGTGCGTTCGAGCGTCTCGACGCGATCGAGCACGCGATTACGCCGGCCAACGGATACGATCCCGGTGTGGCGACGACGGCTTCAATTCTTAGTGGTCTCGGAAAGCCGATGCGGGTGCTCGATCGCGGCGTCTGGACGACGGTTCACGGCTGGCTGGGATTGCGGCGCGTCTTTGTGCCTGGTCTCGGCGTGCGGTTGATGGCGAACTGCGACGTGCCGGATCTGGAAATTTTCCCGAAACGCTATGCTGGGGTTCGGACCGTTCGCTTCCGCGCCGGACTAGAGGTGAGCGCGTTCCAGCTCTCGCTCTGGGTGCTCGCGGGGATTGCGCGGGTTGGTCTTCTGCCCCGCCCCGAGCGCCTGGCCGCTCCGCTGATGTGGCTCAAGGATAAGCTGCGTTGGCTCGGTGGCGACAGCGGTGGGATGGTCGTGAGGCTCGAGGGGCTTGGGCGAGGTGGCGCGCCGTTGGTGCGGACGATTTCGCTGATTGCGCGGGACAACCAGGGGCCATATGTGCCGGTCATTGCGGCGGTGATCGTTGCGCGCAAATTGCTTCGCGGTGAGATCAGGACTTTCGGCGCGACGGCGTGTGTGGGGGGGATGACGCGGGCGGAGTTCGAGGCCGAGGTAAGGGATCTGGCGATCACGATCGACGCTGTCTGATCGCCGTTGCCCGTCGTTCGTAGGCCAAGGTATTACGCATCTGTGACGTATGCAGATCGAGTCGGCCGTGAAGTTTGGGGCGATCAGGTTGCAGTCAATGCAGGCGTCGCTGGTGGGGGGCCGGCGAGACGCATCAAGGCGAGGGTCGCAAGCAGGACGCGCCAAAGCTCT
>CANJPN010000598.1 GCA_947475855.1 Bradyrhizobiaceae bacterium | reverse complement strand
CTGCCCGGTGCCGCATCTCCGCGAGCAAACCAATCTATGGCCTCCTCACCGACAGCGTCCTCGACCCCTGCCGCTCGATACCAGGCGAGGAGATCGCGGGCGATGTCTGAAGGCTCGGATGTTTGGCTTTCGTCGTCCATGAACTGCAGAATAGCGGACGCAGCGCGGCCAGCATAGCCCGAGGAGGCAACCTGCCGAGACTTGCCGGCCTCGAGGTCCCCCCACCGGCTTGGCGTCCAGCCGGACCGCGCTCACGCACCGAGCCGCGTAACTTTCGGAAACTTCACTTCCGGAAGAACGTATCGACACGCATGCCGGTCAGCAGAGGAACCTTGCCATCCAGATTGATCGTGACCTCGATCACCTCGACGTCAGTAGGCCGGCGTGGTCCGCGCTGCCCGATCCGCGGGGCTGCCAGTGTCGGCGCGATCCGTGCCACCGTGCCGTCGAATTCCCGGCCCGGATAGCTCTGCGAACGCACGAACGCCTTCTGCCCGATCCGGATCTTGGCCACATCGGCCTCGTCGACTTCCGCCTTCACCCGCATAGATTCGACGTCGCCGACCACCACGAGCGGCTGCTCGGGCGATGGCCCGACGATCTCGCCGAGCTTTGCATTCTGCTGCAGCACCGTGCCTGCAACGGGAGCGCGAATGCGCGTCTTGTCGAGAATCGCCTCTGCGATCGCAACCTCGGCCCGGCCGGCGCTCACCATCGATTCCGCTCGGCTCGGAGACGGCAGCCCTGGTTTCGCCTGCGCTGCCGCGAAAGCGAGCCGCTCGCGCTGCAATCGGTCATTGGCTTCGTCCAGCCGCCGGCGAGCCTGCGTGACGTTCTGTTGGCTGCCAGTACCCTTCCGGCGAGCGGACTGCGCAAAATCGAGTTCGAACCGCGCGCCGGTTACCCCTCGCTCGGCGCTATAGACCGCATCTTCCGCCCGGCGCACGTCCTCGCGCCCTGCCGTTGGAGGCAACCGGTCGCGCTCTTGGCGACGCGCGCCTGCTTCGTACTCGGCAGCCGCCATCCGCGCACGCGCCTCGTCGTCGTCGAGCCGCACCAGCAACTCGTCCGCTTCGACGACCGTGCCGACGTTGACCAACACCTCGAATACGCGGCCGAGGATGGGCGTTCCGATTTTGACTTCACCGTCGCGGGGCTCCACCCGCCCCGGCGCCGCAGCTATCCATCCGCCCGCCCCGGTGTTGCCCGGCATCGCCGGACCGGTCGCGGTCTGGGCCGTCACGGGATTGACGGCAATGCTGCTCACGATCAGCGCGCCAATCGCAAGCGAGCCGCCGATCTCCAGCCAGCGTCTATGGGGTCTGCTTGACCCGGACGCGATAGCCGAATCCGGCCTGGCCTGCGTTTCCTTGGCTTTGAGTGACGACATGGTCTGCGCTATCCGCTTTCTTGGCTGATTTGGGCCGCTCGTCACCGACGATATGGCCATCTTCGATCCGGATGATTCGGTCTGCGTAGGGAAGCATACGATGATCGTGCGTCACGGCCAGCACGGCGCGCGTCGGATCCTGCCCAACCTTCGACAACAGCGCCATTACCGCCTTGCCGTTCTCCGTATCCAGTGCGGCTGTCGGCTCGTCGGCGAGCACGACACTCGGCGCCCCCGCCAGCGCCCGCGCGATAGCGACACGCTGCTTCTCGCCACCGCTGAGCTTGGACGGAAACGCCTTGATGCGATGGGACAACCCTACCTCGATCAGAGCCTTGCTCGCCATTTCGACCGGATTGACCGACATCGTACGCCGCACGTCCATGGCCAGCAGCACGTTGTCGAGCACATTCATCGTAGGAAACAGATTATAGGACTGGAACACGAAACCGATATGCCGCCGCCGGATGTCCGCAAGCGCCTCAGCCGACAGCCCGACGCCTTTTTCGCCAGCCACCGTCAAATCGCCTTCAGTCGGCGTCATGAGGCATCCCATGATCGACAGCAGTGTCGTCTTGCCGCTTCCCGACGGCCCCATCAGCAGGGTCAGCTCTCCAGGCAGCAACGACACGTCGATGCCCTTCAGCACCTTGTTGGCAAGGCTGCCGCTGCCATGGATTTTCACGATGCCCCTGGCATCGAGCAGAGGCTTGCGCTCCGTCGCCTCGACCGTCATCTCACCTGCTCCTGGCATGGCCCTGGAATTCCGAACCTGCCTCTACCCTTCCACAACTACCGAGCATTTCGCGGTCCCGCACGGAACTGCGCCTCCGCCCGGAATTACCGGCTGAACACTCCCGCTGGATCGATCCGGGTGACCTTAAGGATTGCCGACATGGCCGCGATGGCACACATGCCTATCGTCACCGCAAACAACGAAGCGGCAAGTCCAGGTGTCATCACGATGATCATCGTGTTGTCGAGCGATGTCCAAAGCCAGATCACGAGGAGGCTCAGCACCATGCCCAGCACATATCCGACCACCGCGCTGATCATCGCCTGCATCAATATCACCTGATGGATATAGCTCGCAGAAGCGCCCAGCGCCCGCAGTGTCGCGAATTCGTTGAGATGGTCCTTTGTGCTCGCATAGAGCGTTTGCGCCACGATCACGATGCCCACGACGAGGCCGAGCAGTGCGCCCGCGATGAGCGCGCCACCTGCCCCTGTACCGAATAGCCACTGATTCAGGCTGCGGGTTCGGAACTCCTGGTGCGTCAGCACTTCGTTGTCTGTGAGCCTGTTGGCAAGACGCTTGCGCACATCTTCGATCTTCTCGCCCTGGGCAACTCGCACCAGCGTGTACGAGCCCTGCTCCGGGGTCGCATCGAGCCAGGATTGGGCGCGCCGCAGCGTTGTGAAGACATAGGGCAGCGTCGTGAAAGAGCGGATCCCGTGCGTGACTGCCATAACTGTCACCCGGTTACCCATGATTTCAGCGTTCGCGCCGAGCTTGAAGTCGCAATCTCCTTCAAAGCCCAGATCCTTGAAATACGTGTCATCGACGGCAACCGAGTTCGGTGTCATCAATGTCTGCAGATTGCCCTGCACGATGTTCCACGGCTTGAACGAAGCGTCGTCGGAACTCCAATTCGCGCCGACCACCAGAACGGCGGTGTTGCCGCCGCATGGCTTGCGCCAGTTCGCGAAGTTGACGACCAGGTCCTCTGCGGCAGCGACCCCTGGCGTCGACAGCACCAGAAACTTCTCACGGCCGTTCATGAACGCCGGATCGTCGAAACTCTTGGTGCCGTAAGGCGTCACCCACAGGTCGGTCTTGATCTGATCGATCACGCCCGCGATCGTCCGCTCGGCGCCGATATAGAGGCCACACTGCACCGCTACGAGCACGACGGAAAACACGATCCCCGTCAGCGTGACCGCAAGGCTCAGGATGTCGTGGAACAGATTGCGGAAGGCGAGCTTTGGCGCCATCCAGACGGACCTGAGCGGGCCGCTGGCCGTTGCCGCCGCCCCCTTTGCCGTCTCGTTTCCCGCCGTCGACATCTGCCAACTCCGCTGCCAATCCAGGTATCAAGGCGTCGTGCGGAACATCGAGGACGCCGCCACGCCTGAAAGCCGCATGAGGCGGCCGAAGGTCCGGCACATCACTCCCGCGACAACACACTTCGCTAAACCGGGAATTCACTTTCCTTACACTGTAAGCGAGCCCCACCCAAGTGTTCCCGCTTCAGTTTTCAGGCTCGGCCTCGCGTTGTATGACGCACCACGAAACCGATTCGAAGCGGCCGCCAATGTCCGTCTGGACATCGCCGGCCGCGCCGATCATGGCACCAAGGATTATTCCGAGCAGGATACCTTGATCGTCACGCCGGCTCCCGGGATGAACCTCAGGCACTCTCCAGCAGAAGCTTCTTTGGCGGGCACTGGCGTCGCCGCCGGGACGACAGTCTTGATCGTTGCGGGGGCAACCGGAGCGACGGCTGCACCAGTGTCGAATGGCGAGGCGTCCGAACCTGCCTGGCGGACTGGGGCAGCAGCCGGAGCTGCAG
>CANJPN010000597.1 GCA_947475855.1 Bradyrhizobiaceae bacterium | reverse complement strand
TCGATGCCGTACAGTTTGATAAACTCAGCCATGCTCAGCCCCTTCTGGAACTGAACTCGATTGCGCGCCATGACCCCTCCCACTTTGACCTGCGCCAAGGTCATACCAAAGGGTTGTGGTCAGACAGAGGAGACATAGGGGTAATCAGGAAGCGGCAAGCGGATCTGCCCGGGGTCACGCACATCGACGACGTCGTGACCTCGACAGAGGTTCGGCAAATGCTGGACCTTGTTTTCGGTACCATGGTCCTCGGCCGGGTCTACGGGGCGCCGCCCGGTGTTGCCCCCGACCGGGTGAAGGCCTTGCGCGCCGCATTCATGGCGGCAATGCGGGACAAGGATCTTCTGGCTGATGCGGAGAAGGGCCGGGTGGATATTATTCCATCGTCCGGCGAGGAGGTCGAGGGCATGGTGAAACGGTTCTACAGCGTGCCGCCGCAGCAGGTGGCGCGGGTCAGGGCTGTGCTGCAATAGCGCTTCCACCAGGACCAAAGCCAGCGAAGGACCATCGGTATGGCAGGAAGCCGAAGCCACCCCGTCATCGATTTTCATGCGCATGTGGCCAGCGAGGAAGTCTTTGCCGCCACCTACAAGCTATCAGTGATCGGCAAGCTACGTGGGGGCGAGGGCGCATCTGGCGTCATTCATCCGATGCCGGATGGACAAATGCAGCGAATGACCGATCTTGCGACGCGTATTGCGGACATGGATGCCATGGGCGTCGACGTCCAGGTCATCAGTCCGAGCATTCTGCATCAGTGCACATATTCTTTGGATGCGGCGGAAGCCTTACGACTGGAGCGCATCGGAAACGATCATGTTGCCGAGATGGTGGCCCGCAAACCCGACAGGCTGGTCGGTCTGGGCTCAGTTCCAATGCAGGACCCGGCGCTCGCCATCGCAGAGATGGAACGCGCGGTGAGGGAACTCGGCTTGAAGGGGATAGTGATCGCCTCGCGGGTCAATGACATGGAGCTTGGCGATGCCGTATTGCGGCCGTTCTGGCGCCGGGTTGCGGAACTCGGCGTTGCAATCTTCATTCACCCTGCCGGCAATCCGGATCCGCGATTGCTCCGACACAGCCTGCTGATCTCGCTGGGACAGCCGCTCGAGGAAGCCTTCGCTCAGGCGTCGCTGATCTACGATGGCGTGATGGACGAATGTCCCGGACTCAAAATCGCGTTCGCCCACGGAGGCGGGTTCATCCCGTACTATACTGGCCGCTTCGACTGGATGTACCGGCGGGGAACCAACAAGCAGATCGGCCAGGACGTCAGCGCCTACCTCAAGTCGTTCCACTACGAGAGCGTGACTTTCGATGCTGGGCTGATCGAGAACCTTGCTGACAAAGTTGGCGCCGACCACATCATGTTGGGAACCGACTATCCCTTCGGAGAATGGAAGCCGGTAGAACTGGTGCAGAGTGCCGGGAGGATTCCAGCGGCGCACCGGCAGGACATCCTGGGGGCCAATGCGGCGAAGTTTCTCGGGCTTACGCTCTAAACGCCAACCCTGTTCGATCGGGAGGTTCCCCTGCTCCCGGAGCGAGTTGGCCCAAGGGCGCCAACATAGAAGTACATGCTTTCCCGGAAGCCCAGTGCAGCGAGGCTTTCCGGGAGCTTTAAACTTCTGAGATGGGTAAAGACCCCGGCTCTTCCCGCTCCGACCTGTTGGTCGGAACGCTCGTCCGGGGACGAGTTGAGAAATTGTGGTTTTCCGTGCGTCAATGTTCGCGCGAATAGGGCCCGCCACGGAAGCAGGGAGATCGCTACTCCGCAGCCCAGTCCTTCGGCGTCGGCACCCACTTGTCCATTTTCGGCGGGGCGCCGTTCTTCTTCATGGCGGTGAGCCACATGCGGTGGATGCGGGGATCCTGATCCTCGTACTCGATCTGGTCGCCGCCTTCCTTGATGCTGGTCGAGACAGCGCCTTTTTCGCCGGGCTTCATGCCGATCAGTGAGCGGCGCTGCGCATCCATCATCGGGTAGCGCAGGCCGCCGACGGCCGTCGCGAGATAACGCGCAGGCGTGGGGCCGGTGTTGAAGTGCTGGTGGAACTGGCGGTCGGCCGGCGGGAAGACGACGCCGTGGCCCCAGTCGATCCGCAGGAAGTCCTGCTGGTTGTCGTACCAGAGCAGCGAGAAGCCTTGACCCTGCACGCACATCACGTGGAAGCTCGGGCCGTGACGATGGCCCTTCTTGTAGGTGCCGACCGGCATTTCGGAGATGTGCGCGTGCATCGAGCCGTCGGCCAGCACGAACATGATATTGGTGCCGCCGGCGCCGCGGTCGCCCCACGTTTTCAGTTCGATGGCCGAGAGATCGGGGACGAAGTTCGTCTCCCACATGTGGTTGCCGGGCTTCACGGTGATGAGGTCGCCCTCACCGGAGTAGTAGGACTCCTTGCCCGTGCGGTCCTCGAAATCGAATGGGTTGTCGAAGATGAAGCGTTCGTTGTGGAACAGGTTCATCGCCATCGGAAGGTCCGTCGTGGACACCATCAGGGCGCGCTCGCGCCCCGAGCCGTTGAAGTGGCGGTGCTTGGCGTTGAGCGGGATCGCGAACAGGCTTTTGGGGCCCCACTCGAAGCCGCGTTTGGTTCCGTCGGCAAGCTCGATCTGCGTCGAGCCGGTGCCTTCGAGGACGTAGATCACCTCTTCGTAGAGGTGGCGCTGCGGCGAGGTCGATTTGCCCGGCGCCAGCTCGAAGAGGAACATGTTGGCGAAATCGCCGCGGCCCTTGAGGTGGACGGCTGCGGCCTTCGCTTCGACGCGAGCCCAATGCTTCGTTTCGACCTTGAACAGGTCGATTCCGTAGTCCTCGACGACGAGCAGGCCTTCTTTGGCGATCCAGTCGAGATAGGGGTCCAATCCGTAGCGGGCGGTGGGGTTTGCTGACATGAATGGGGTCTCCGATTGACATGTAGGGCGGGTAAGCCGCCCTTTCGCGGCGCAACCCGCCGTGGTGCTGGACTGATGTCGGCGGGTTGCGCGCTGTTGCGCTTACCCGCCCTACGCATGTTCTGAAACGCTGTTTTAGCAGATCGGCGTCAGCTGAAAAGCAAGGACTTGATCACGACCGGGACGACGCCGGGGGGAGTTAGCAACTCGCCGATGTCGACGAAATCGAGTTCCTTCAATTGAACGCCGTCGATCGAGATCAGCGGGCGTTTCAGGTCGAGTTCGTACTGCAGGAGACGGCCGAGCGTTTTGCCGACATCGCCGTCGATCATCAGGAGCAGGAGATTGCTGGATGTTGCGCCCTGGCCAAGGGATGCGATTATGGCGCGCCCCATGGCTTCCAGCCGAGAGTATTCCGGGTCGCCTTCCCAGGTGAAACCGAAGGCAAGACGAGCGGATGGATCCAGGTCCATTTTCGACATGCCCGCGCGCAACCTGGCCGCGGTCGCGTCGACGTCGATCGTGTCGGGGAGATCGAGGGCCACCTGCACCACGGGGACGTTGTGCACAGGGAGCAGTTCGGGCTCCGGCAGGAATACGGTCTTGCCGCTGACCTGCACCGTGAATTGTGACGCGCCGATCACGGTTGCGCGGATGCCTTGGCCCGGGTCGACAGAGGCCGGTGCCTTGCGCTCGGCGAGGAGCTTGGTCAACTCGTTCGCCAGAGGGCGCGCGATGTCGCCGAATTCGCGGGATTCCCGGCCGAAGAGGTATTCCGATACGCCGCCGGAGAACGTCAGCAGAGTCGGCTGAACGGGGCGGGCGAGTGGTTCGGTGAGAAGGAAGCTCGCGCCGAGGGGATCGCGGGGCGCGTCGAGCACGTAGTCGGCTGCGATTTTGGCGAGGCGCGCGGCAATCCTCTGGCGGACGTCGGGGTTGGCGAGGTTCTCCGGCGTCGTTTCGATGCCGAATTCTTTCGCGACGGCGACGGCGGAATCGTCGACGCGGGTGTATTTTCCCGTTGCGTCCGTGGCGATGCAGCGACCACCGACAGCAAAGGCGGCGACGGCGAGCACCAC
>CANJPN010000596.1 GCA_947475855.1 Bradyrhizobiaceae bacterium | reverse complement strand
GCCCGGCGTCGCCTGCGATCTGGCCATGGGTGCCCCCTGCTGATTCGGGTGCACCCCATGAATCACACCGAATCAGGCATTGGGAATCCCACAAGATGGAAAGCGCTGTGGTTTCGAGCGATCACCCTGCCCCTGTCGCTGCCTCCTCTTGCACCCACTTGCCGTAAGGGGCATTGTCCGCCCCCTTCGAGCAGGAAGGACGACGACGTGCAGGTGAAGGCCTCTCTCAATACCACTGAAGGCAGTTCAGAACCGGTCACCGGCGACACGCCGGAGGCGGCCGCGAAGCGTCGTTCATTGAAGCCGCTTGCCGGGCTGGCTCGCTATCTGCTGCGCTATCGCGGCACGATGGCGCTTGCTTTCGTCGCGCTGTTGGCCTCTGCGCTGATCATGCTTGCCGTGCCGACGGCGGTCCGCCGCATGATCGATTTTGGCTTTTCCGGCGCCGACGCCCAGTTGATCGACCGCTATTTCCTGATGCTGATCGCGATCGGGGCCGCGCTGGCGGTGGCGAGCAGCGCGCGGTTCTACTACGTCAACTGGCTGGGCGAGCGTGTAGTCGCCGACCTTCGCTCTGACGTCTTCCGCCACCTTTCCAGGTTGGGACCGGCGTTTTTCGAGCGAACACATTCGGCCGAGGTGATGAGCCGGCTGACGGCCGACACCACCTTGATGAAGTCGGCTGCCGGCTCTGCGCTCAGCCAGGCCCTGCGCAACGCGATCATGTTGATCGGTGCGATGGTGATGATGTTCGTCACCAGTCCGAAGCTGTCACTGATGGTGCTGATCGCTATCCCGCTGATCGTGTTCCCGCTGATGGGATACGGCCGACTCGTCCGGCGCCTGTCCCGTCGTGCGCAGGACACGCTCGCGGACGCTTCAGCCTACGCAGCCGAGAACCTTGCCGCCGTCCGCACGATGCAAGCCTTCACGCATGAGAACGCCGCTTCCAATCGGTTTTCCTCGGCTGTTGAAAAATCGTTCGACGCCGCCCGTGATCGCCTCAAGGCCCGCGCGGGCCTCACCGCGATGGTCATCTTCCTGATCGTCGCCAGTGTCGTTGGCGTGCTCTGGTATGGCGCATCCGCTGTCGTAAATCAGGAGATGAGCGGCGGCCGTCTCGGCCAGTTCGTGCTTTATGCGTTGTTCGCCGGCGGCGCGCTCGCGGAGCTGGCGGAGGTCTGGGGCGAGGTGCAGCAGGCGGCCGGGGCTGCCGAACGGATAACCGAGCTGTTGGCGACCGAACCCGAAGTCCGCTCTCCACCCAATCCTGTCCCGTTGCCGGTTCCTGCTCACGGCGAGATCGCATTCAGCAACGTGACGTTCACCTATCCGAACCGTAACGTGCCTGCGTTGTCCGCTCTGAGCCTGCATGTCGCCCAAGGGGAGACGCTGGCGCTGGTCGGCCCCTCGGGCGCAGGCAAGAGTACGATCCTGAACCTCGTTCTGCGTTTCTATGATCCGCAGTCGGGCCGCATCGATGTGGATGGCGTTCCGGTAGACAAGGCCGACCTCGATGCGCTTCGCGGACGCATGTCGCTCGTGCCCCAAGACGTCGCTCTGTTCGCCGACACCGTGCTCGAGAACATCCGCTACGGATCGCCGGACGCCGAGCGTTCTGCCGTCGAGCGTGCCGCGGCTATGGCGCAGGCCGATGCATTTATCCGCGCACTGCCGCAAGGCTACGACACGCCACTCGGCGAGCGCGGCGTATCGCTCTCCGGTGGCCAGCGCCAGCGCATTGCGATCGCCCGCGCGATCCTTCGCGATGCGCCGATCCTCCTGCTCGACGAAGCGACGAGTGCCCTTGACGCCGAAAGCGAGAAGGACGTCCAGACCGCTCTGGAGACGGTCATGAAGGGCCGAACGACGATCGTGATCGCGCATCGTCTCGCCACCGTGCAGAAGGCCGACCGTATCCTGGTGATCGAGGACGGCCGCATCGTCGAGGAAGGCACCCACGCCACACTGTCGCGAGCCGGCGGGCTTTACTCCCGCCTCGCCGATCTTCAGTTCGCAGGCCAACTCCAAAGGTAACCATTCCATAACGGAGTGTCCCAGAGTGGCATGCCGATTGCGCCTACCCGAACCAGCTTTTGGTTTGGAAGGTGCTCCATGCTCGACCCGGATGCCGCGACTTATCTCGCTATCTGCCTCTTTGGCCTGACGGCCATTCTCCTGATTTCAGCAGTAAGGGTCGGCCAGAACCGCCTGGGCCGGGTTCTCGCGCTGTCCTCGATTGCATCGGTCTGCGGCGCCAACTACAGCATGGTTGCTGCCTATACCGGAGAGCCGCCACTGGTCTACGAGCGGCCCGGCCCGATCGAGCGCCGCGTGATCCAGCGTCGAGGCGAGTTCGAATACGTCGATAAGGAAGACGGAAGCAACGAAGGCGGCGGTGGCTCTGGCCAATCTTCGTCTGCCGGACCGGCATCGGGAGACGGTTCGGACGGCGGTGCCGGTGCTACTTCCGGAAACTCGAGTTCGGGCTCGGGCAATGCCTCTCGCTCGGCGTTGGCGAGCCTGCTATCGAATGCTTCGAATTCGGCACGACGCGACGCTGGTGTCCACCTTGGCGATTCGGTCAAGGACTGTACCGACTGTCCCGATCTCGTCGTCGTCGGTCCGGGATTTCTCAGAATGGGCGTCGTGCCCGGAGACACTGACGCTCAGGAAAGTGAGAGCCCACGCCGGCTGGTGACTATCCCGCGCTGGTTCGCAATCGGGCGCAACGAGGTGACCCTCGGCCAATATCTGGCATTTGCCAAGGCCACCGGTCGCGAGGCCCCCAACTGCGGATCGGGCGCACGCTCCCGCGACCTGACGGCGCCAGTGACGTGCGTCTCTGCCGCCGATGCGCGCGCCTATGTCGAGTGGCTCACCCGGATCAGCGGCATCGCCTACCGCCTGCCCGCTGAGACCGAGTGGGAATGGGCCGCGCGTGGTGGCAATGAAAACCGCTATGTGACAGGCGTCTCGCCTCCGCTTACACCATCCGTGACGAACACGATCGGAATGGCGGGGTTGCACGGTGGAGCGGCGGAACTGGTCGGCGCCTGCTGGACACAGACACACGCTGATATGTCACGCGCAGCCACCAGGTCGAGCGTCGACACCCGGTGCCGTGCCAATGTCGTACGCGATGCCGCATCCGGCGAGCCGCCCCTGCTGTCGCGCCTTTCCGCACGCAGGCAGCTTCCCGCCGATCAGCGCAGTCCGTTCGTCGGCTTCCGGATCGCGCGCGATCTCTGATCAGATCGATTTTACATCACCGCCAGCCGAGCGCCCGCCCGATGACCTCGTCGGCGGGCGCTTCGGTGCGCTCGGTTCGCCGCCACGCGATCACTTGGTCGGGCCGGATCAGCGCGAGGTCCGTCTCGTAGAGATCGTAGGCTTCCTCGTCGTCGCAATCGACGATCTTGAGATCGATGCCACGCTTCGCGGCGGCTGCCACGAACGGCGCGGCCTCGCCAGGCTTTGGACCCAGCCGCAACAGGGTCCAGTAGAACCCGAAGGTGTCGTAAAGCGAGCGCCCGTCGGCGAGCCACACGTGTGGAGCACGGCCACCGGGCTTGCCGGTCGGCACGTACGTTGTCGGAGCGTCGGGTGGCGGAGGTGTTCCGTCGTCCGCGATGACAGGCGATCCGTCGTAACGCGCGCCGAGCGTGAAGCCGGGTATGTTGAACTCCGCGCGGGCGTGCGTGCCGAGATATTCCGCAGCTCGCCGCCGCGCGGCCTCCCCCGCCGTCGTATCCGTCTCGAGCGCCGGCGTCGCGCGATAGAGCCCGATAGAGTCGGCGAACTTCCTTGCATTGTCGGTATTGCGAATCGCGACCGGTCGTCGTTCCGCTTCATAGCTGTCGAGGAGCGCCGCAGGGGCCTGTCCCTTGATGACGGCGGCCAGCTTCCAGCCCGCGTTCACCGCATCCTCGATCGCGGTGTTGTAGCCCATGCCGCCGGTCGGCGTGAACAGATGCACCGCGTCGCCGCCGAG
>CANJPN010000595.1 GCA_947475855.1 Bradyrhizobiaceae bacterium | reverse complement strand
GGAGCATCGCGCTTGCGGCGGTGAGCATATCAAGCTCGATCTCTCTGTCGCGCCACGCCTCTCCTTGCTGCGACATGGGACGCGCGAGCAGCAGCAGGGGGGAAGGAAAAGCGACCTCGGGTCGGGGGGGACCCGAGGTCGCGGGGCATTGGCTGGCTACATTTGAGCCGGAGCAGTGCCGCTCGGGGGGATGAGAGGCAGACCCACCAATGTGGCCGACCGGAAAAAGCATCGGAAGGCCTAAGTCATAAGAGCCTTTCCTGATGCACCGGCCCAGCCTCGGAATGTACCCATACGATGTCGCCGGCTCTCATTGCCGAGTTGCCAGCCACATCATGCCAAGTCGGCATTGGCCCACGCAAAAGTCCCCGACAGTCAGGTATCACTGACTTTCGAGGACAATCGCAACAGCACCGGCTCAACCCCGCAGTTGCTCGCCACCATCAACTGAAGCGATTAGCCCACTCGGGTTCACTGCATGCTGATCCAGATTAGGATCTCACTTTCTTCCGTGTCCATGCCGTCTATGACGCCGAGACGCATCCGCAGCGACACACCCAGGGCGTTTCACAGTTGCATTGCTGCCATCTCGTCAGTCGAGCGACGGTCAGCACCCCAATTGGAGCTCGATGATCGGCGAAATCGCCACGTCCGTGCTCGACGCCATCCAGCGTCGTGCGGTCCGCGTCGTGGCGATCAAGCATCTGGTGATGTACCGGTCGACGCCCGACCATAGGGGCCTGCTGGCCGGAGCGGCACCAAGAGCGATGCACCGCAAGTCCTGGCGTCCCACCACCTGAAAGCGGTCAAGCTGACGGCGATCCTGCGCGAGTATGACAAGATCACACGCGCCTGCGCCGCCGATCGGGTCGATTAACCCCGCAACCTGCTACACCTTGTCGAGGCCGAAATCATCGATCGCGAACGCCATATTGTCGACCGCCGCACCGAGGCAGCCAAGTCCCCCCAAGTCCCCGCGGTGAAGAGTCTCGACAGTTTCGACTTCGCCGCGTTCCCCGGCTTGAACACGGCACTGGTGATGAAGTTGGCGCGATCGGAATATGTCGGCCGCCGGGAGAATGTCATCGCAGGCCGCAACTCGGGCGCTGGCGAGAGCCATGTCGGACCAGCGCTTGGCCGCCGGATCGAGCTTGCGTGGCCCCGTCGCTGCCGCTTTGATCCTTCCGGTTACGCCCTCGCAGCGAATTCGTCGCGCCGCTCGGCGGCGATCTTCGGCAACGCGTCCCGCCACATCTCCGCGGGCTGCGCGCCGGAGACCGCGTACTTGTCGATCAGCAGGAAGAACGGCACGCCGCGAATACCCAGGTTGACGCCCGCAGCCTCCAATTCGAGCACGGCCTCGAGACTGCCGTCCTCTTCGAGCGCGATGCGTGTCTCATCGGAATTGAGCCCGGCCGAGTTGGCCAACTCGAGCAGCACGTCTTTTCGGCCGATGTCGAGGCCCTGCTCGAAGTAGGCCGCGAACAGACGATCAACGAGCGCATTCTGCGCTTCAAGTCCCTGCCGCTCGGCTTGCCAGATCAATCGATGCGCGAGCCGCGTGTTGGGTGTACGTGGCATCTTGTCGAACGCGAACGCGATGCCGACCTCGCGGCCGTTCTCCGTCATCTGTTGATCGAGCTGCCGCGCCTTTTCAGGCCCGAACTTGCTAGCACGATACGCGGCACGCGCTCTGCCCTCGGCTGGCATGTCGGGGTTGAGCTCGAACGGGCGCCAGGTGATGGCGAGGTTCTGCGGCATGCCAGGTGCCGTCAGCGCCTTTTCGAAGCGGCGCTTGCCGACGTAGCACCAGGGACAGATCACATCCGAGTAGATGGTGATCGGCAACGGCTCGGCGTTACTGCCTTGCGTGTCACGATCATGTATTTGGGCGACCATGTTCTAACCACCTTCGAGGACGACACGGCAGAACGAAGCCGCCTTGCTCACTCGCAGGCTAGTGCAGCCATCAGCCGGTTGTCGAGAGCGCATCTTTTCGCGCGAGGGTTCCCGTTGGTGCCGATTGCGTGCGGACCAGGAAAGCAGAGTCTGCCCGTGCCACGTCACCGTCAAACCGCCGTTCTGTGCACGAAGCGCGTAGCGCACTGACGCGTCAACGAGCGCGGCCGCGGCAGTTTCAATCCGGATCAGGATGACGGCAATGCAGTGCCGCCCGAGGCGCCTGGACCCGATCTCCGCGGCCAGCGGACATGCGTCGAACGGCGTGGCAGCTCAATAGCGAATGGCGGCGCTTTAGAAAGCATGTGTTCGAGCCGGTGGCCGATCCGAAGGATCGCCGTCAACACTCGCGCGCTGGTGCGCGTTTTCGATGCACTATGAGGCGCTCCCCACCGCCATGGTGCGTATCATCGCGGGGCAGCCAGCGCGGGCTTCGAAGGCGGCGTCGCTTCGACGAAGCGTGGCATCACCTCCTTCGCGAACAACTCAGCCGAGGTTTTGCAGATGTGCCGTGTCTCGCCGTCGATTTCGCCGAGAAAGCGCAGATGCAAGTGATTGATGCCCGTCTCCGCTAATTGCCGCACCTTGGCCGCTATCGTATCGGGGGTGCCGGCGATGGTCGCCTTCATGTCTCCACCTTTGGCATAGGCGTCTGGCGCCGTTGGGCCTGGGGTCGACTTGATCACCGGCCCATCGAGCCTGCCGTGTCGCTTCGCGAAGCTGCCGCGGATCGCCATCGTCTCGGCTCGTGCAAGCTGCTCGCGTGCCAGCGCCTCCTCTTCCGTATGGGCGACCGTAACGCCGACCCAGTCGTAGGAGCACCAACGCAAACAATTGTCCCTTACGTCCTGCGGATGATTGGCTTGATCGAGTGCGCGCCGGTACAGCGCCATCTGCTGCCGCAGGTCGGCCCCGAGAACGCCGAGAAATGCAGGCCAGCCCTTCTGCGCGGCGCGGATCAGGCCTGCGTCGCGGGTCGCGACTCGAATGATCGTCGGGTGCGGTTTCGAGTACGGCCCTGGCATCACGCGCCGTTTGATGCGGCCACTGTTGGAGCCGACTGAGAAGTTGTATTCCGGATCACCGTATTTGAAGTTCCATAGCCGCTCCATCACGTCGAGCGTCTCCTCCCCGAGGTGGCCTGACGCGTGAGCCTCCGGATCGATGCCGAGCCCCGCCGGCTCAGTCCCCTGCCAGCCGCTGCCGACCCCGAACAAAACTCTCCCCTTTGTCATTTGATCGAGGAGGTTCATGCTCTCGACCAGCCGCAACGGATGATAGAAGGGGATTGAGAGCACGCCGAAGCCCATATAGCGATCGCGCGGAATGAGCGGCGCCACGTAGGATGCGAATTGCATCGGGTTGCTGTGCCACGGCCCTCTGAAGTGATGATCCGTAAACCACACATGGTACCCGAGCTCGGCGAGCCAGATCGATTGCGCGACGGCCATGTCGATGATCCGATTATCGTCGTCCGGATCGTCAGTATTGGGAAAGAACATATTCATCGTCATCGCGGAGAACTGCATCGATCGTTCCTGTTATGAGGCATTGTTATCGCGGAACATTTTAGACTGCCGGCCATCCATCCGCTCGCAACCGGAGGCCAATAGGATCATCGCATCGGGCTGGCGAAGTGCCCCCAATGTGGCGAATAGCTGCCAGCTCCAACGCTGAGGGTCAACCTGCGGCCGTTGTGGGCAATGATTGTGTTGCGCGCGCCCCAGGAACTCGCCCGATGCTTCCTGAACAGGAGCGGTGCCTAGACCTCGTGCAGCGGCGATGCACCCAGCTCGACGCTGGCGATGAGGGTGGTGAAGGTGCCCCGCGTATAACGCGGCGGGCACCTGCAAAATGGAACGCTCCCCGGCAGCGACACGATGGCCCTCGCACCGATCTGTCGCGCCCTATCCCGCCCCGAGGCGGTCCGCTAGAATGCGCCGGCTCAGCCCTTAGCCGCGCCAGATCCGAAGCTGGCCGCAGATGCTATCGCGCGAAAGTTTGCCGGGACAATCGGAGAGCCGGAGGAGATATGACCAAGGG
>CANJPN010000594.1 GCA_947475855.1 Bradyrhizobiaceae bacterium | reverse complement strand
CCTTCAAGGTTTCAAGATCAGCGCAGCCTTGGCCTTTTCGTGAACGGCCTTCGGCGCATTGATCACCTTGGCCACGAGTTGTTCCACCTTCTGCCCGTCCATGGGCAGGACGTCGAGCTTCGCCTTGTCCATCTCCGCAAGGAACTCCGGATCCTTCATCGTATCGTCGAACGCTTTGCGCAATGCTTCCAGCCGGTCTTTCGGCACGCCCGGGCTGACCATGTAGGGCCGGCCGAACTCCTGCAGCGCAGCGATAAGCTCCAACGCCTGCTTGTCCTCTTCGTTCTTCACGAACTCCCATATCTGTGGAACACCGGCCGCCGTGGCTTCCTTGTGCGGCGTAAGCCCGTACTGGACGACCATGCGCACGACCTTGTTGGTCACGAGTTCAGGCGAACGCGCAAAGAGCGAAGACCACGCATAGCCGCAAAATCCCTCGATCTCTCCGCGCTGGATCGCAAGCACCAAACCGTTGGAACCAGGATACCCCGACACGACCCGCGTCTTCGCGCCGGCCAGGTTCTTGAACAGCACGGTGTGGTCGTGCATCGTCGAATTCGGCTGATCCGTGCCGAACACGACCTCCATCTTCTGCCAGTCGGCAAAAGACTTCGCCTTGGAGTCTTCACGGATGAGGCACAGCGTCGTGAAACTGGCAACCGAGCCCACATAGCCGAACTTCAGGGAATCGAAAGTTGCCTTGGTCCTGTCGCCCAGCACAGGCTCGGCCAGCGGCCCAGGCTGGTTGGCCAGCATCGCCGTTCCGTCGCGAGGCGCGACATCCGCGAGGTAGAGGGTTGACGTCAACCCGCCTGCACCCGGAAGGTTGCGAACAACCAGAACCGGATTTCCAGGAATATAGCGGCCCATGTGCCGTGCCATGATCCGAGCGTAGGCGTCAAAGCCGCCGCCCGGCGTCGACGCCACGATCAGGTCGATCGATCGCCCCTTGTAGAACGTCGCAACATCCTGCGCCGAGACCGGTGGTGCCACCGCGAATGCGACTGACCACGCCAGCGCTTTCCATCCGAAGGCTCGCATTCCCCCCCCAATCTTAGCCGAAACCCATCGGCCCAAATGAAATGCTATTTCAAATTCATGTACCAGCGCAATCACTGGAACGTTCGGGAACGTCGAGCGCCCGCGAGTACATCATTTCGCCTTTTGCGGCGGCGTCAACAATTCCCTCAGCCGCGCCATGAGTGGCTCCGGCGCCATCTGTATCTCACTGACAAGACGTGCCACTTCCACCCCGCTGAGCGGGTTGACATCGAGGCCTATTCGACCAGCTTCCGCAATGTACAACGGATCCTTCATCGTCCGGTCGAACGCCTCACGCAAACCCTTCACTCGCTCCTCCGGCACATCAGGCGGTAGTGCGATCGGCCGCGCAAACGAGTATTTCAAAGTATAAAGACGCCAGAGTTCGCGATCCCCGTCATTACTCATCAGTTCTATTGCCGTTGGCACCTCCGGGAACGCAGACAGCCGCGCACCACCGTAGTTCACGAGGACACGGACCTTGCCCTCTTTCAAG
Source organism: Bradyrhizobiaceae bacterium (assembly GCA_947475855.1). Classification (GTDB taxonomy): domain Bacteria; phylum Pseudomonadota; class Alphaproteobacteria; order Rhizobiales; family Hyphomicrobiaceae; genus CAMDPA01. Next base: position 2,483 of record CANJPN010000594.1, on the reverse strand, counting down.
AGATGGGGACGATTCACGGTGAGGTTCGACACCCCGGCGGAATTCGCGTGCACCTCGCCCCGCTCCATCGCGACGAAGATGTCATTCTGCCCAGGATAGCCCGTAACGAAGTCAAGGATCGAACCGTAGGTCCGGTTGAGCAGGGATTGCAGCGTATAATTGTCCGCAGCCACTGTCACCGCGCCAACCAACAATCGATTCGTCTTCAGATCCGCCACCGAACGCGCGGGCGCCGTATGCCAGACAAACAAGACCTGCGGCTCCTGCAGCGGCGTCCCCAGCCACGAGAACCGCGCGATTTCAAACTTGAGATTGCTGCCGTCAGGCGAGAGCAAGCGCAGCCGAGGCTCCAGCGGGATATTGTTGTTCGTCATCCCAAACACGGTGCCGTCGCGCTTGGCCACGTTGAACAGGTGATTGGTCATCACGAGGCTCGACGCAGCCGGCATGTTGCGCACCACGATCTGTGGATTGCCGGGAATGTGCCGCCCAATATGTTGGGCCACAGCACGGCCTGCAACGTCATAACCGCCGCCAGCGGCCGCACCGATCAGGAAATCGATCGTCTTACCGCGATAAAACTCCTCGACAGCCTCGGCATGCACAGAACCGCTTCCGTGCGCCACCATCATCGATCCGATTGCGACAGCACTAGCCGCGAGCCGACGAATCCCCGTGAACATCAACATCTCCGATCCGCTCAAGTCCGCGCCAACGACGCCAGCAGTTTGCCGTGACCCGTAATTGCGTCACCGATACCGAGTGTCGTGAAGGCCGCGAAGAACGTGGCGTGCGCATAGGCCACCACAGGCACTCCGGTGTCGCGCTCCAGCACGTCGACCGTCGCCGCAGCCTGCCACTGCGGGCAGGGCATGTAACAGGCTTCGGCACCAAGCGCCTTCGTCCTTTCGACCACCCCGCGAGCAAAGCGATAGATCTCGCTCGGCGGCAGGTTCTGAAGTTCCTTGAATGGCAGATCGAGCCCCTCCGCCGCCACCACATCGAAGCCGCTGGCGTTGAGATAACCAGACATCGCCTCGTCGTGCCGCTTGGGATAGGGCGAGGCGATCGCAACGCGCCTGGCGCCAACCGCCCGAAGTCCCTCCATGCCTGCACGAACACCGGTCGTCGCGGCTACCCCGGATGCCTTCTCGATCTCGCGAACGATCGTCTCTTCGTAGGACTTGCCCCGCGACACGACGAGTGGCCCGCCACCATGGATGATGTAGTCGACCCCGCGTGATCCGAGATAACCGGCAGCCGCCGTGACCTGGCCGAGCCCTTTTTCGAACTCCTCCGGCCGCCAATCGTCGATGTTGCACGTAACCCCGACGAGACCGACGCCCTCCGGCGCAAACCGATAGAAATCGTAGGGCACGACCTCCATCACGGTCGGTGTGATATAGCCGATGCGACGCCGCCATCCGAACATGGTCTGATCCCCCCTTGGTTGTCACTTTCCGCAATGATACCGCCCACACACGACTGGTGCAGCGAATTCTTCAGGAGACCTGCATGTCCACCAACTGGCTCAACGGCGAAAACCGCAGCCCCCTCACCGCTGCGGATCGGTTCCGTAACCTCTTGCGAAGCAAAGGCACTGCAACCGCCGGGGCCCATGACGGCATCTCCGGCGTCCTCGCCAGACGCGCGGGCTTCGAAGCACTCTACCTGTCCGGCGCGGCGCTGTCCGCCTCGATGGCGTTGCCCGATCTCGGCCTGCTCACGCTCGAAGATGTCGCTCGCAGGGCAAGAGAAATCGTGCGCGCCAGTGGCTTGCCGCTGATCGTCGATGCCGACACCGGCTTCGGCGAGGCGCTCAACGTCATGCGAGCCGTACGCGAGTTCGAAGACGCTGGCGTCGCCTGCGTCCAGATCGAGGACCAGCTTCTCCCCAAGAAGTGCGGCCACCTCAACGACAAGAAGCTCGCGACATCAGACGAAATGTGCCGCAAGGTCATTGCGGCCCGAAAGGCAGCCTCCAAGATCGTCGTTTGCGCCCGCACCGACGCAGCCGCTGTTTCACTCGATGAAGCGATCACGCGCGCGAAGGCTTATGCGGCTGCCGGCGCGGAGCTGATCTTCGTCGAAGCCCTGACTACGATAGATGCGATCAAGCGCGTCCGCGACGAGATCGACGTGCCCCTTCTCGCCAACATGACCGAGTTCGGCCGCACACCGCAGATCCCGCTGACCGAGTGGGAGGCCCTTGGTTACGAGATCGTCATCTATCCCGTGTCGTCGTTCCGCATCTCGGCGCGCTCGATCAAGGAGTTCTATACCGCACTCGCAGCGCAAGGCGAGGTCGGCACACAGCTTGACCGTATGATGACGCGCGCGGAACTCTACGAAACAATCGGCTACTACGACTACGAGTCGCTCGACACCTCGATCGCCGCGACGAAGCTGCCGTGACCCGCTTATCCCTTCCGCTGATCGAACCGCCGATCGAACACGCTTTCCGCGATCCGGTTCTTCAGAAT
>CANJPN010000593.1 GCA_947475855.1 Bradyrhizobiaceae bacterium | reverse complement strand
TTTGTGCCAGTAGCAAAGCTCCTGCTTTTCCTGGCACGTCCAGGCGAAGCCCTTGAGCTTGGCGGCGTGGCTGCTCGAAGCGATGAAAAGCAACGATATGGCTGTTGCAGTGGCGATCGCTCCAGAGAAGTGGCGCGTGAGAGCGTATGCGGACCGCATCATCGGCAATCTCCAAACTTAGGAAAAAAAAGCGGGGCAAGGAACCAACATCGGATGCCCAGGTAGCACCACGTCCACGCCGGGGCCATATCTCGCGGCACATTCGATGCCGCGAGTTGGCGCCGCTTTTCCCTAATTTCCGCTGCAGTGGCGGGTGGGGCTAGAGGGTGGCTGCCGGGAGCGCCTTGCGGCCGAGGATCATGTCGGCTGCTTTCTCCGCAATCATGATGACGGGGGCATTGGTCGCGCCGCCGATGAGATCGGGCATCACGGAGGCATCGACCACGCGCAGGCCTTCGATGCCGTGCACGCGAAGCTGACCATCGACGACGGCCAGCGGATCCGAAGCCGGCCCCATTTTCGCGGTGCCGACGGGATGATGCACGGTGATCATGGTCTGGCGCACGTGGGCTTTGAGGTCTTCGTCGGAGACCTTGCTTGCGCCGGGCATCACCTCTGCGCCGGCGAAGTCCGCCATTTCCGTTTGCGCGACGAGATCGCGTGCCATGCGCAGGCCGGTCAGCATCTGTCGCCATTCCTCGTCGGTTTCGAAGAAGCCCTGGTGGATGAGGATCGGCTTTGCGGGATCGGCAGATGCAAGTTCGAGGCGGCCCGAACTCAAGGGGCGCATCGGCATGATGCGCACGTTGAAACGGTCTTCAAATGGTTTCGTGAAAGGCAGGTAAGGCTTGGCTTCCTGCGTCGCACCCATCCAGAACAACATCTGCAGATCGGGGATCGGTTCCTCGGGGCGCGATTTCACGAAACCGGTAATGCCGAACGGCAGGTCGGTCGCAAAGCCCTTGCCTGTGAGGTAGGCGCGGGTTACGGCGAGACCTGCACGGTCGAGACGCATCATGTCGCGGAAGGGGCTCGACGGGCCCTTGCGCTTGAAGAAGATCGCCGCGGACGTATGGTCGTAGAGATTCTTGCCGACGCCTTTCAGAGCTACCCGCGTCGTTATTTCGTGTTTTGCAATCGCTTCGGGATCGCCGATGCCCGAGAGCATCAGGAGGTGGGGCGAGTTGATCGCGCCTCCGGCTAGAATGACTTCGCGTTCGGCATGGGCTTCGTGGCTTTCGCCGCCCTGCGTGTATGAGATGCCTTGTGCGCGATTGCCGCCGAGTGCGATCGAGGTCGCATAGGCTTGGGTCTCGACTGTGAGGTTGGGGCGACGGCGGGCGGCCTTCAGATACGTTCTGGCGGTGCTGCCGCGGCGGCCGTCGACCATTGTCGTCTGAATGCGCGCGAAGCCGTCGGTATCGGGGCCGTTGTAATCGTCGGTCCAGCCGTAGCCTTTGGCGCGGGCGGCGGCCAGGAAACTGTCGATAATCGGATCCTGAAAGCTCGAATACTGCGTTTGCAGTGGGCCGCCGACGCCGCGATAGGCGGTCTCACCGCCTTCCCAGTTCTCCGCTCGCTTGAAATAGGGTAGCACGTGGCGGAACGACCATTCGGGCAAACCCGTCGAGGCCCATCGATCGTAGTCGGCGGGGTGGCCGTGATAGTAGGCCATCGCATTGATCGACGAGCAGCCGCCGACGACCTTGCCGCGTGCGCATTCGATGCGGCGGTTGTCCATCGTGGGCGAAGGTTCCGCGAAATACATCCAATCGTGCAAACGGCGCTGGAGAATGCGGCCCCAGCCGAGCGGGATGTGGATCCAGGGATCGCGGTCCCAGCCGCCGGCTTCGAGCAGCAGCACCTCGACGTCGGGATCTTCGGTCAGCCGATACGCGAGCGTGCAGCCGGCAGAGCCTGCGCCAACGATGATGTAGTCGTAGGTCTTGGTGCGCGGCATGTCGGGGCGTTTCCTCTGCGGTGGGCGTGTCGGCGCATTTGAGGACAGGCGTCGCACCAGGGCAAGCGTCGGCTTCGCGCCGGATTGCCGCTCCTCGGCGAATTGGCGCGGCTATCCGTAGGGCGGGTTAGCGACGCTCCTTCTGCATCGTGTAACCCGCCGCGCCGATCGATAGTATGGCGTGAAGTCCGGCGGGTTACGCAGCGCGAAGATGCGCCGCTAACCCGCCTTACGGAGTCACAGCGCCGTCGTCGCCGCCTTCAGCCACGCGCGGGTGGTGGCGTCGCTGATCTGCGGGCCGATCTCGGTGGCGACGCGGGCGTGGTAGGCGTCGAGCCAGCGGCGTTCGTCGGATGTGAGGGCTTCGACATCGATCAGGCGGCGATCGTAAGGGACGAGCGTCAGCGTCTCGAACGACAGCATCGCGCGTTCGCCGCCGGGCGGGACTTGCGCTGATTCAACGAGTACGAGGTTCTCGATGCGGATGCCGTAGGCCTTCGCTTTGTAATAGCCGGGCTCGTTCGACAGGATCATGCCGGGCTCGAGGGCGACCATGCCGCGCTTGGAAATCGAGGCAGGGCCTTCGTGCACGGACAGATAGCTGCCGACGCCGTGGCCGGTACCATGGTCGTAGTCGAGGCCGAGATCCCAAAGCGCGCGGCGGGCAAACGCGTCGAGCTCGACGCCGCGAGTGCCCGAGGGAAAGCGCGCAGTGGAGACGGCGATGTGTCCCTTGAGGACGGCGGTGTAGCGCTGGCGCATTTCCTTCGTGGGTTCGCCGATCGCGACGGTTCGCGTGATGTCGGTGGTGCCGTCGGCATATTGCGCGCCGCTGTCGATCAGGAAGAGTTCGCCGGGTTTGAGACGGCGCGTCGTCGCTTCGGTCACGCGGTAGTGCACGATTGCGCCGTTGGGGCCACTGCCAGAAATCGTGTCGAATGAGATGTCGCGGAGAGCGTCGGTTTCGCGGCGGCAGGTTTCGAGCTGGCGGACGGCTTCGATCTCGTCGATGCGGCCCGAGGTGGCTTTGGCGTCGAGCCAGGCGAGATAGCGGACCATCGCCGCGCCGTCGCGAAGGTGGGCCGCGCGTGCGCCCTTGATCTCTGCGGTGGTCTTGCGGGCCTTGGGCTCGATGCAGGGATCGCGGCCGCGCACGATATTCGATTTGCCGAGTGCTCGGGCGATCGCGAAGGCGGCCGTTTCCGCATCGAGGCGGACCTTGCGGCCGGACGTTTTCAACGCCTTCAACCGCTGCATCAGCTCCTTGGGTGGATGCACGCGCGCGAGTGAGGCCAGATACTGCGCGACAGCAGGTGTGATCTTTGCCTGATCGATGAACAGTTCGGCCTTGCCCTTCGCGGGGATGATGGCGAAGGCCAGCGTCACGGGGTTATGGGCGACGTCGGCGCCTCGGATGTTCAGCAGCCAGCAGATCGAGTCCGGCAGGGTCAGCACGACCGCGTCCTGGTCTTCGTCCTTGAGGCGCTTTTGCAATTCGGCGAGCTTGTCTGCGGCGGAAACGCCGGCGTAGGCGAGCGGCTGGATGATGACGGGGCTGACAGGTGCGGGGGGGCGCTCTTTTCCCCAGACGCGGTCGACGAGATTCGCGGGGACTGCTTTCAGCGTGAGCTGGCGCTTGGCGACAGCCAGCGTCAGCCGCTCGATCTCGGCGAGCGTATGCAACCAAGGATCGAAGCCGATCTTTCCATGTATCGGCAGGCTCTCGACGAGCCAGTCGGATAGCTTCTGTTCGGGCATCTGGCGGATGGCGAACACCGATGCGTCGACCTCGGTCGCGGACTGGATGGTGTAGCGGCCATCGACGAACAGACAGGCAGCCCGGCGGCCAATGGCCGCCATGCCGGCGCTGCCGGAGAAGCCCGAAATGAAGCGCAGGCGCTCGGCCGAGCGGGGAACGTATTCGCCCTGGTGCTCATCGGCGCGGGGCACGAGGAAGACATCGAGCTCGCGGTTGGCGAGTTCGGTGCGGAGCTGTTTCACGCGCTGTGCGTGTTGGCCGGCGTTTGCGCCTGCGGCGGGGGCATCGAAGGTTTGGAACAT
>CANJPN010000592.1 GCA_947475855.1 Bradyrhizobiaceae bacterium | reverse complement strand
GTACGCCTGACGCACTCGTCGCCTCATCATGCGGCTTCTACTATCCCAACCGCCGAACCGGCCGTCTCGAGGCTCGCATGCCAATTCCTGGCGTGGCGCCCGGAGACTTCGCCAGCGGATGCTGGTCGGCCCCAGGCACGACGCTGGTCACTCGGCGCTTAGCCTTCGATCGCGTCGGCCTGTTTGACGAGAGCCTTCGGCGCCTAGAGGATTACGACTGGCTACTGCGTTTCGCGCTTGCAGGAGGGCGACTGGATATCGCCGACGTGATGGGCGCGGTCATAGCGCCTTCTGGGCAGGCCCGATCAGCCGTCGTGGAACGTAGTGTCGCCCAACTCGAGGCCAAATATGCCGCATCCGGCAGCCGTCCACTTCCGAGTGCACTCCTGCGGAGGTTCCTGGCTTATATGGCACTAGAAAGAGGCGCCGCCTTGCTGGCCGATGGTCATCGGCTTGCTGGAGCCGCGCACCTTGCAACGTCGCTCGCCGTGAAGCCGCGGAAGACGATGGCGCTATGCAAATTCTGGTATACCAACCGCACGGTGCCTGAGGAGGTCGCCGAGATTTACCGTGGCTTGGAAATGCACAGAGACTGAATCTGGGCTGCTTGGGAAAGCACCTTATAGTCGAACTCGGTGGGCCCAACTCCATCTCCAGAAAATTGAGCTGCGCCTTGCGGAGCGGCGATACCGTTATCGGGAGCCGGCGCGAACCGCTCCAAATTCGGCGATCGAATGAATGTAATCTTCCGCTGCATATGGCTTATCGCAGAGCACGAGGAGCACTGCGTCGACCGTCATGTACCGCTCGGTCGCCCAGATAAGCGGGGGCACAAGCAGCGCTTCGCCAGGGCGCAGGTCGAAAACGCGCTGGTCCGTACCGTCTTGGACCTCGATCAGCACCAGACCCGACACGCAGATCAGGTATTGCGAACACGTATGATGCGCGTGCGCCCCTCTCTGTTGGCCAGCAGGCACATCGGCTACCCAGAACAACCTCGCCACTGCGTAAGGAATGGCTGTCGCCACCTCGATCGGAACCAGAGCGCCGCGCGGATCGGCGAACACGCGGTGCTTAGCCACAGAATGGTCGTGCAATCTGGCTAATGCTCGACCCGCCCCGGGTGCACCTGTCTCCGACATGATGACGCGCCCCCTCGAGTTGTCGGCCGCGGCCCGCAGTCTGCTCGCCGCTGAATTATCGCTTCCACCTGAACGGGTAATAGCAGTCTAGCCAAGACTGCGGCGTGCATCATCACTTGCAACAATCCTCGAAAGTGCCCTCCTGTCGCGGGTCATACGTGTAGCTCAAGCTCGGACTTTGTGCTCTCTACCCAGTCCGCGCGCGGCGTCACGGGGCGCTGCGCCGGATGTTGGTCGCTTGACTTTTGCGGCGGTGTTTGGTGCAAGGCGTCAGCCGAGCTCGTCACTAGGACAATCCGCCATGAAGGCCGCAGTTCTCGGTATCGCAAGGTCCTTTGGCTACGATTTCTGCCGGATAGATCGAACGACGGCGAGCGCGCAGCCGGAGGTAGGGGCTCTCAAAAGCAGCCTGCATTTCAGCGAGACGATGCGCCAAATCCACCAGCGTGACACACTTGAGATCGAGGAGCTGCTTCGCCTCGTTGCCTTTCCCGAACTACCCAAGCGCGAAGGCCGTGAAAAGCGGGTTTCCGACCTTATCGGTACCAATGTTTCCGAAGGCCTCTATCTCGTCGATGCCCTTCATAAGGGCCTGAAGATTCCCGGCGATATCTGCGAGTTCGGCGTCGCGCAGGGCGCAACCTCCAAGTTGATCACCTCCGAGATCATGCACACCGACCGCACCTTCTGGCTGTTCGACAGCTTCGAAGGGCTGCCCCCGACCGAGAAAGGACAAGCTGATCGACGACATCTTCGGGCTCGGCGACATGAGCAAGTACGCTGGACAGATGGCATCGCCCGAACCCAAGTGCTGGGCCGGCTCAACGAAGTGAAATTCCCGCGCGAGCGGGTGCGGATCATGAAAGGGCTGGGTGAACCAATGTCTGGCGCGGACCGACACACCCAAGCAGGTCGCCTTCGCCTACGTGGATTTCGATTTCTACGAGCCGGACAAGGATGCTTTGGCTTTGCTCGATGCACACACGGTGCCCGGCGCGCTGGTCATGGTCGACGACTACGGTTTTTTCTCGGAAGGGGCACAACTTGCAACCGATGAGTTCGTGGCGAGCTGCAATGGCCGTTGGCGGTTGGACAAACCGATCGCGATGGCGGGCCACTTCGTCGTGCTGACGAAGATTGCATGATCGGCGTCCGGTTGGACGCCTGTGGTTAAATGGTTGTGCGAGCGCGCCCAGATCGCGGCGCCGTGTTATACAGGCGAGATGTCGACCGAGATGACCAACGCTGAATTGACGCCCTACTCCGACGGAAGCTTGAGCGCGCGTTCGGGTCTACGAGTCGCGGTCCTTGTCCCATGTTATAATGAAGCACGCACTATCGAGAGCGTCGTCCGTGATTTCCGCAATGCACTGCCTCATGCCATGGTCTACGTCTACGACAACAACTCAACCGATGGTACCGCAGAAATCGCTGAGCGGGCGGGCGCTTTGGTACGCAAGGAAAAGCGGCAGGGCAAAGGCAACGTAGTCCGTCGCATGTTTGCCGACATCGATGCCGATGTGTATTTGATGACGGATGGCGATGACACATACCACGCGGCGAGTGCAAAGCGCCTCGTCGAGGAGCTGATTGCGGGCCCCTACGACATGGTCAACGGCGCACGTATCGCGCAATCGAAGGAGGCCTACCGGCTCGGCCACGCCTTCGGCAACAAACTGCTCACCGGTCTCGTGCGCTACATCTTCGGAACCGCCACCACGGACATGCTGTCCGGCTACAAGGCGTTCTCCCGCCGATATGTGAAGTCGTTTCCAGCAATGTCCGCCGGCTTCGAGATTGAGACTGAGTTGATTGTTCATGCCCTGGAACTGCGCATGCCCGTCTCCGAGGTCGAAACACCCTATGGCGAGCGCCCCGAGGGTTCGGAGAGTAAGCTCAGGACCTTCCGCGACGCCTTCCGTATCCTGAGGCTGATCGGTCTGCTGGTTAAAGAGGAGCGCCCGCTCTACTTCTTCACCTCAGCTGCCGCACTGCTCGCAGCTCTGTCGCTGACGTTCGGCACCACAGTCGTGGTAGAGTTCTTAAAAACCGGCCTCGTGCTGCGCATGCCTACTGCCATTCTAGCCACCGGCCTTATGCTTGCCAGCTTCCTTAGCCTGATGTGTGGTGTCGTGCTGGATTCCGTCACCCGGGCGCGGCGTGAGATAAAGCGGCTTCACTACTTAAGATACCCCGCGCTATGAACGACACCACGCGATCGGCTAGCTCGCCTGCCACGGGTGGTGATAGGCTTAAGGTGAAGTTTTTTCGAACAATCCGCAATCCGTCCAGGTTTCTCACCCGCTTCTATTCGTTCCTCGGCGTCGGTCTTGCCGGTGTGGTGGCAGACGCTGCCATATTTTTTACGGCTTTGTCTCTTGGTGCGCATTTTCTTTCAAGCCGCCTGCTGGCGTCCCTCATAGCGATCACTCTCACTTGGCTTCTCAATCGCATTCTGACCTTCAGCCAGGGTCGTCTAAATGGCCTTCTCACCGAGTACTTGCGCTATGTCGTGGCAAGCAGTGTTGGCGCCGTTGCGAATGCCGCCATATCTTTTCCAGTATCGCAGTTTGACGCGGCCTACCGGCACCTACCAGCCTACGTTGCCGGCGCCGTTGCCGGCCTGATTGTTAACTTCTTTCTCTATGACAATGTGGTCTTTACGGGCAAACGAGACGAGCACAGCAAAGAGAGCAGGAACGCGTGATGGGCCCCCAGAGGAGCGACAAAGAAAACATGGCTCTGTTCCGCCAGAATGTTGTGCGACCTTGCTGACCAGTGATTTGGCGGCAGGATGGACACGATGAAAGCGCAGGATTTCCGGGCACTTGTCGAGCGGTTGGGCGACCTCAGCGAGGTTCAACGCGAGGCGCTGGTCGAGGCG
>CANJPN010000591.1 GCA_947475855.1 Bradyrhizobiaceae bacterium | reverse complement strand
GCGACCCTCGGCGGCATGCCATCATCCGAAACCATGCGCCGCGTCACCCGCGCCGACGATTACGATACGTGGACGAAGGACTTCCTGAAGTAAGATCCGGCTGCCCCCATACCCTTTCCGACGAACGTCATGGTCCGCGCAGGCCGACCATCCACGACACGCCGCTCGCCTCGTGCTGGATCAACCGGAACGATTGTTCCCGTGTGAAAGGCTACGACACGACGAAGGAGCCGTGGATGGCCCGGCTGAACCGGGCCATGACGTGGCGGTTAAAGGAGCTTTTGTTGAGCGGATGCTATCGGGGTCGCAACAGCCCCGAGCAGATCCTGCTTCTCGAAGCCTTCCTGCACGATGCGGAGACGCTCACCTGCAATCGGGCGCACCAGCGCCTGTGCCGCTGCCGTATCGCCGTTCAGCCAAATGTCGAACTGATCCGGCTCCGTCAACACAACAGGCGAACGCTCGTGGTTGATGCTCAGCGTTGCCGCGTTCGGTTCCGCCGTCATGAAGCTGTAGACATCGAGATCGACGGCCGGACCATCCTTCTTCACGGGGCCGCGCCAGTGCTGCCAGATACCGGCGAACGCAAACAGCGGTCGTGGTTCCTCACCTGCAAGTGCAAACCAGTGCCACGTTGCGGGTTTGCGATCGTCGTGCGGCTCGCAGAAAGACGATGCCGGCACCAGACATCGCCGTCGTTCGAACGAAGGCCGCCAGAACCGGCTTCGAATCTTGTCGTCGCGCGTGTTGGTGACGCGCTTGGGAGCACGGCCATCCTGCGGCAGTACGAAGCCCCAACTCATCGCCGCAAGTTCGCGCTCGCCATCATCCGCGAGGCGGATCACCGGCGCGACGTGCCCAGGAAAAATCGCCTGCAACGGCGCGAAGGTCGCAGCCCGGTTGTGACCGACGCGGAACATCCGCAGCATCGCCTCGCGCGCCGCCGTGATGGAGTAGAGGTTGCACATGGACCCGAGACTAGCACGGCACTTCTTGCGACGTCAGACCATCCAGACATCTGGCAATGGGCAACGGGCAATCATGCTTAGTGTTCCGTGCTGATGTCGTCCCGGCACTTGTTGCCGGGACCCAGTGCGCCGCAAGCGCAGCGCCTGCTTCGAGGTGGATCCCGGTGACAAGCACCGGGATGACAAGGGATTCGGAACCCTGGAGCGAAGCTCAGGCCGCAAAGCGGCCCGGCGGTCGTGCGGCAGCGCGCCAACTCAGAGAGTGCGCCACCTCCGCGGAGGCTAACTAAGGCAGGAAGCTCGCCGCGTTCATCAGGCCTACGCACACCGACGCCGAAGCAAAGCACGTTGCGCTCGCGACGTTGTTGGCCTCGATCGACTTGGGCATCAGCCAGTACATCACCTGGAACAAGATGAGTTGCACGAAGCATGCGAGCGCCCCCCATGCCAGAAAGCCAACCACGCTCGATCGCGTGTAAGAGGCAACCAGCAGTGGGATCGTGAACCCCAGCATAGCACCCGCAAGCGCAATCGCTGGCGCCATCTTGCCTTTCGCGATCTCGGTGGGCTCGTGATACGGCGTCGACCAGATGTAGAGCCGAACGAACAGCGCGAGCATCACGATGCTGAGACCCAGATAGAGGACGAACAGCTTCAAGCTTTCGAAGCCCATCACGGCGTGCTCGCCCATTTCCATCGTTCCCTTGCTCCGCTGCGCCGTCGTCACTCAACTGCCTGAAGAAATGCCTTGTGCCGTCGATCCGAACCCACCCCGCGCCACCGTTGTCGATGCCGCCTGGCCGCTCCTGGGTGACGAGTTGGAAGAAATCGAAGAATTCGACGAGTAGCCCCAGTAGCCGTAGGAATGTCCGTAGGAGCGCGAACTACGGCAGGGAACCTGCTCGCCCTGATCGTTGTGGCATACCCGCGACTGCGTCGCCGCCACATACGCTGCCGTGCCAGTGCCAAGAAGTACCAGTGTAATGGCCGTTGAACGCTTGATAGTCGCAACTCCCGGCGGGCAGAAACACCATTGGGTTCAGCGTGGGTCAACCAGCACGCCCCGTCAAGCCGACGGTCTGAACAAACGATAATATGGTTGAGCGGTTGCAAAGCACCTAATAAGGCCGGCAACCTCAGCATTCAGTCGCCACGCGAAGCCAGCAGGAGCCCACCAGCATGATGTCGTGTATGTCCAATGCGATGGCGGCAACATTCATCTTCGCGCTCGCTGCGATCACGCCAGCCCGAGCCCAGTCGTCCGACGGGCACTGCTCCGGCGCCGCCTTCGCTGACGATCTCGGGATAGCCCGTGTTTCCCGAGCGGCGGCCAAGGTTAATTTCGTGCGGGGTGCTCATGCGAGCCCGGCGTGTCCAGCCTCATCGGAAGCATGCCGGGATCGGCCGTTCCTCGTTGCAGGGGACACCGTGCTGACATCTGATAAGCACGGCGACTTCGTCTGCGCCACGTTCGTCAACTCGCGTGCAATCGAGACGATCGGCTGGCTGCCTGCAGCCGCGCTCGAAACCGTGCCGATCACACCGCTACCGCTCGCCCAATGGCAGGGCACGTGGCGACGAATAGAGGCGCAGATCCGTATCAAACCAGCCGCTGGTGGCGCCCTGACCATTGACGGCACGGCAGCGTGGGGGTCGCATGACCCGGATCGCGTCGCCCGCGGTTCGGTGCGCATCGGCGAGATTTCGGCGACCGCGCGACCAGCGGGCGACACCGTATTCTTCTCCGACGAACCGGCCCCCGCATTCGAGAAAGTACCCGAGGGCGTCTGCGCGGTCCGCATGCGCCGCATCGCCAACTATCTCGTGGTCGAGGACAACAAGTCATGCGGTGGCATGAACGTCAGCTTCAGCGGAATCTACGTTCGCCGCTAACGCCATACGCCCGTCGTCCTCGACCGCAGCGAGGCAAAGCCGAGCAAGCGTCGGGGATGACGGGCGCGCGCACTTTCTCGCGTGCGCGCAATACCAGTCACACGAAGCTACAGCATCGGTGGGCTAAGCACCGCCGCTCACGATCCGGCCGTCCTCCATCGAGATGATCCGGTCGGACATGTCGAGAATCCGATTGTCATGCGTGACCATCAGCGTGGTCGTCCCACGTTCCTCGCCAAGCCGCTTCAAGAGTTGCACGACCTGCAAACCGGTGTCCTTGTCGAGTGCCGCTGTCGGCTCGTCGGCTAGGATGATTTCGGGATTGCCGACGAGCGCACGAGCCACCGCAACGCGCTGCTTCTGCCCACCCGACAGCCGGCTTGGAATGTAGTTCAAACGGTCGCCCAGTCCCAGCGTCGTCAGGATCAGTGCGGCCGCCTCTTCCCAGCGCAACATTGCTTCGCGACCGTGCACTTCGATCCCCATGCGTACGTTCTGCATCGCGGTCAGACTGTCGTGCAGGTTGTGCGCCTGAAAGATGAAACCCAATTGCCGCCGGTAGGCGACGAGTTGCCCTTCCGATGCTCCGAACAGCTCTGAACCCAGCAGGCTCACGCTACCTTCCTGTACCCGCCTCAAGCATCCGATCAGCGTCAAAAGCGTCGTCTTGCCCGAGCCCGATGGCCCCACCAGCGTGATCAACTTGCCCGCTTCTATGTCCACATCGATATCGAACAGCGCCTGCTTGGCCGCCTCACCTTCACCGAACCAATGGTTCAGCCCGCGCACGACGATCGGCGCGCGCCGCCGCAATCCAGTTGCAGCCTGCCCTTTAATTCCTTTGCTCTTACTTTCCGCGCCGCCCATGTTGCCGCCTCAGTAGAGATCGGCGGGATTGGCGCGCGCCAGACGCCGCGTCGCAATCGCCCCGGACAGCGCACACATCGAGACCGTCCCGAGCAGCACATAAACGGCTCGCCATCCGGTCATGGAGAGCGGCAATCCCGTGACGCCAGAGACGACCGCATACAGGATCACAGAAATGATCACACCGGGCACGAACCCGAGCAACGCCAGGATCAAGGCCTCTTCGAACACGAGACCGAGAAAGAACCGTTGCGGATACCCCATCGCCTTGAAAGTCGCGTACTCCCTGATGTGATCGGC
>CANJPN010000590.1 GCA_947475855.1 Bradyrhizobiaceae bacterium | reverse complement strand
TCGAGGCCGATATCGAGCCCCTCGTCCTTGCAGAACCCGAGTTCCACGGCGGCGGCCGCCGGAAAGTAAGAGTTCGAGATCATGTCGGGGATGGCGAGCGTCATACGCATGTCGGGTCTCCTGTTGCGGTGCAATGGTGCCGCAACCCAGAAGCAATGTCTACCGGCTGGGGGCTTGGCCTGGCGGCTTGGTATGAGGCGCATTCGGTTGGGATCGTGTGCTCGTACGGCGCTCTCTCATGGAGCGGAAGCACATGAGTAAAAGTTGAGATAATTGCGATGTTTTATCTGAACTCGTTCGAAATATCCCTCAATTAGTCTCTGTAATCGGGCGAATTTAATTGAACGAGTACTGATGATGCGTGCGCGTGGGTTCTATCGGCTAGTCGACAGGTTGCGGACTGAAAATCGCGGTGCTGTGATCATTCCTTTTGCTCTTTCGGTCGTCGTGCTGAGCGCGACTATCGGCAGTGCGATCGACTTCAATCGGTGGCACAGCGCCCGGAAAGTCACGAGCGAGTCGCTGGACGCCGCAATTCTCGCGGGTCTTCGTACCCTGCAGATGAACCCAGGCAATACGCAAATGGCGCTCGATGCGGCCAACGCCTACTTTGTCCGAAATATCGACGGTAAGATCCAATTCAGCACCAACACCGTGCAATTCGCACTGGCCGACAGCGACACGGCTCTCACGGCGACCGGCGACGCCAAGATCGAGGCGACGTTCCTCAAGACGATTGGCATCGACACGATGACGGTTGTCTCCGATAGCGGCGGCAACATGCCAAAGGCGAAGATCACGTCGGGTGGTCAGGGCGGCAGCAATCTCGAGATATCGCTCGTGCTCGATGTCACCGGTTCCATGTGCGACAACGGCACGGGACCGTGTACGGCCAGCGTCAAGATGGACGGCCTCAAGGTTGCGTCCAACAAGCTCATCGACATGGTGATCGCGACGAACCCGTCGACGTACTACACAAAAATGGCGATCGTTCCGTTCGCCTCCCAGGTGCGCATCGGGCCGGACGGCGGCGGATGGGCGTCGATGCGGTTGCTGACGGATCTAAATCCGGTTTGGAGCGGCTATCGGAGCGACTGCCTCGGTTGGACGCCGGACGGTGCGACGGGCATCAACGGCGAGGTATATTACGGCACCTGGACATGCACGGGTGGCTGGCAGACCAACCATTACACGAGCTGGAAGATCATCCCGTGCGTGACGGATCGCTTCTACGACAACACCTGGGACATGGACTACACCGACGATCAGCCAGGGTCGGGCCGCTGGCTCAACTCGTACGATGGCAATCGCATGCCAAAGTCTTTGGACAGCTCCAACACTGCTCCTACGAGCGGACTTGGACAAACCGCATCTGACCCGGCGAGCTTCTGGAGCTACAACGACACGGGCGTATGCTGGGATTCAGCCCAAGCCAATGAAATGTTGCCGCTCACGAGCGACAAGACGACGTTGAAGAACAAGATCAGCGGTCTCGAAGCCTACGGTCCAACGGCTGGTGCTCTGGGGACAGCGTGGGGCTGGTATACGCTGTCGCCGAAGTGGACGAGCATGTGGACTGGAGAAAAGCGGCCCGGGGATTATTCTGATCTCACGCAAATCCAGCCTAATGGCAAGCCGCTGCTGCGCAAGGTCTCGATCATCATGTCGGACGGCGTCTACAACACCTACCGCAGCTGGGCAGGCGCCGATCAGCAGCAGATTTCGGACTACGCCAAGCAGCTCTGTACGAACATGAAGGCGCAGGGGATCGAGATCTTCACGGTCGGCCTCGCCCTCGACCAGCTTCCTGCGAGTGAGAGGGCAATTGCCGAAGATACACTGCGGTCGTGCGGTACGGATGTCTCGCACTTCTATTCGACGCTCGACGTGGTGGAGCTTCAGCAGGCGTTCCAGGACATCGCCTATCAGCTCTCAGGCATCACGCTGACGCGCTGACCGGCATTCGATGACGAGATAGCGGAACGCTTCGCCGCAGCGCAAAATGACAGCGCTGCGGCGTTGTTGTACGGTGGCCCCGTGGAGGGCCGTCATGCGTAACCCAGACAAGACCCCACCTGCGGTCAAGCGCGTATCGAAGCCGAGGGATATCGCGGAGCGCCTCGCCGAGCGCACGCCGTTCGAACGGAACAAGGTTCGAAAGTCTAGCCGGCGCGCCGTCGAGGCAGCCGACCGCCTCATCAAAGAAATGGCCGATGTGATGAAGCAGTTGGATCGGAAGCGGTAGGCTCCCGGCACGCGAAGGTGTCAGGTGATCGAGGCTGCGCGGTCGAAACCGTCTATCATCGCGACGCGGCGAAGATATGCACGCTGCTTCGCGCGATCCGCGACGATGCCGCGAAGTTCGTCGTAGAAGCGTTCCTGCGCGGCCGTATCCTTGTTCTCCATGTTCTTCTTGTTCTCGATCGTCTGGCGCTGGAGATACTCCTGCGCGACCGTTCTTCGCTGGCGGTCATAGAGATCGAGGAGGTCTTCGGAAGCGCCGCGATGCCAGATGCGGCCGAGTTTCTCGACGAGGTTGAACACGTCGTGAAAGCCGAAGTTCATGCCCATGCCGCCGAGCGGGTTGTTGATGTGGGCCGCATCACCTGCGATCAGGATTCGACCGTCGCGGTAACAGGAAGCAACGCGCTGGTGCACCTGGTAGATGTTGCGGTGGACGATGTCGTAAGGCGCACTCTTCGCCTGGAAACGCTGGATGAGGCCCTGGACGTGGGCCTCAGCGAAGATCTCGCTTTCAGGTGTGTTTGAATCCATGGGGAAGACGACGCGCCATGTGCCCGTTTCGTCGTGACCGGGTACCTTGAACAGCGCGCACCATTGTTCGGGATCGGCGATGTAATTGGTCTGCGCGAAGCCGTGCGGCGCAAAGTCGTACTTGGTCGACAGGATCAGAAAGCGCTCGTCGTAGGTGAAGCCCTCGAAGTCGACGCTCATGGACTTCCGCACCTGGCTGCGACCGCCGTCGCAACCGATGATGTATCGTCCACGGACAGACATGGGTCCTGACGGCGTTTCGATCGCAGCAACCACGCCGTTCTCGTCTTGGGTTACCGAGGCGACGCGATGATCGAGAAGAACGGGATTTTGCGGGTACTCCGCAAGAACGAGGTCTCGCAGGATCGCGCAGATCTTGTGCTGCTCCAGCATGAGCCGGAACGGAAACGGCGTGTCCTCGGCGAGCACGCCCAGATCGAAGTTCGCGATCAAGCCAGCCCGGCGATCGCGGTAATGGTAGTTGGGCACGACATAGCCGCGCTCGATCATGCGGGGTGTCACGCCGATCGATGCGAACAGTTCCAGCGTTGGAGGGTGGATCGTACCGGCGCGCGGATCGTCGAAGATCTTGTGGCCCGCTTCCAGGAGCGTGAACGGAATACCGCTGCGCGCCAGAAGGTAGGCTGCAGTGTAGCCCACCGGGCCCCCGCCGGCTATGAGGACGCGGTCGTGGTCTTCCATGTTTCCCTCGATATTGCTGTCTGGTCGGAACCAGCCTGACGTCGTGATGGCACCACAGCATGACGACTTGCGTCAAATGTAGCGTTCCCCGATGATCAGCGAAGGCAGACACATCGCCGCCGTAGCATAGGCGGCTCATCCCAAGTGGAGGCACCTGTGTCCGATGGGCTCGATCCGCTGATTCTAGATCTCGTGGAATGGGTGGCTCGCACGCCCCGGACCTACATGGAAGTGATAGAGGCATGGCGGACGTCGTGTCCGCGCCTGACGGTGTGGGAGGACGCGGTCGAACGAGGGTATCTTGTCCGAATTGCCGGCGGTGCGGGGCGGGATGCGAGTGTCGCAGTTACGGTTCAGGGCCTTGCTTTCCTGCGGTCCCGGAGGCCGGCTCCTAGCTTGGATCTGGGGCTGCGCGCTTGAGCTCGATCAACGATTGGCAAACTTTCGAGCTGGCGCTGCGCCCACGCTAGGGTAGAAATCCATCCTGATATCGCCTGTCACCAAGGATCAGACCGCCATGCAGCAGAAGCTCGACCCGAAGCCAGTTCAGGTGCTCACGCGGGCCCAGGAACC
>CANJPN010000589.1 GCA_947475855.1 Bradyrhizobiaceae bacterium | reverse complement strand
GGTGCGCCGATCGATCTGGTCAAGTGCGAGACCAACGACCTGATGGTGCCCGCGACCGCCGAAATCGTGATCGAAGGCGAGCTGACGCTCGATCCCGCCGATTATGTGATGGAAGGTCCGTTCGCCGAGTTCACGGGCTATGTCGCCGGGGACAAGAGCTTGAAGCCGTGCATCAAGATCACGGCGATCACGCATCGCAAGAACCCGATTCTGACTGGCGCGATCGAAGGCGCTTTGCCCGGCAGTTACTCTGAGAACGGAATCTGCTCGTCGATCATGCGCGCAGGCGTCGCCTGGAACGTGCTCGACCGTGCCGGCGTGCCGGGGATCGTCGACGTATGGTGCCCGCCTGTGCAGATGGGCATCAATACGACGGTTGCGATCAATCAAAGCTATCGCAACCAGGCCAAGCAGGTAGGTCACGCACTCTGGGGCTCGGCTGCCGGGCACGTTCGCTACAAGCACGTCACGGTGGTGGACGACGACATCGACATCCACGATTACGGTGCCGTCGACTGGGCGATCGCCTATCGCGTCAATGCCGGAGAGGACGACGTGCTCATCGCGCCGTCGACGTTCGGCGCAGGGCTCGATCCTTCGACGCGCAAGCGCGATCGCAACGCGGCGATGTTCGGCACGGGCAAGTGGGCGCGCGTGCTCATCGACGCGACGATGAACCTGGACTACGATCCTGATCCCGAGCTCGACGGCGCGCGGTTCCCGCCGCTGATCTGGCCGTCAGACGAGGACCGCAAGGCTGCGCACGCGCGCTGGAAGGAGCTGGGGTTGACGCCGCTGGACGAGAAGGCGCGGCGGTAAAGCCGTCCGCGAAGGGGGCGCTTCGTCAGTCGTCAAGAGTGACGGGCGCCTCGATCGCGGGCGCTTCAATAGCGGGTGGTGAGTTCGGTCAGCCACGCCGGTGACCATTCGACGAGTTTGGCCTCGACCGTTTTGTCGAGGCCTGACGCGACCAAGATGCCGATGGCGATCAGGACGAGGCCGAGCACCGTCTTCATCGATTTGCCGGCGCTCATCATGCGGCCGCGCAGGCGAAGTATCGCTTCGCGGGATAGCAGTCCGAGCAGCAGCAGCGGAAGTGCTGCACCGATGCCGAAGGCGAGCATCGTCACGGCGACCTGAGGCAAATCCTTGCCCTGGGCCGCGAGTAGCGATGCTGCGCCCAATGTCGGGCCGACGCACGGGCTCCATACGGCTCCGAGCAAGACGCCGACGAGGAACTGGCCCGACAGGCCCGCCTGATCGACAGTGCCGAGCTTTTCAGATGCCCAGCCAGAGGCGGGACCGGCGGCTACCGCAAGCTGCTCCTGCATGCGCGGAACGCACAGTACCATGCCGATCGCGATCATGATGGCAGCGGCGGCATATCTGAACGCGCCGGCGTCGAGGCCGAGCGCGAAACCAGCCGTCGCGAGGAACATGCCGATGGCGACGAAGCTGATGGCAAGTCCGGCAGCGAGCGCTGCCGGACCCATCCGATGTTGCGTGGCGGCCGTTCCCAGGACGATCGGCAGCAATGGCAGTACGCACGGCGACAGTGTCGACAGGATGCCGGACAACAACGCCAGTCCGAGCGTAGCAATCGTCATGGGGAGCGCTCCAGAGCGAGGTCTTCAGAGCGCCTTGGCGAGGAGGGCTTCGATCGCCTCCTTCTTGGTCTCGCCTGCAAGACGCCCCATCTCCTTGTTGCCCTTGTAGACGATCAGTGTGCTCTGCGTGGTGGCCTTCAGGGTCCTCAGCGCATCCTTCTGGGTGTCGAAGTCGACTTCGATCTTCACGAAATCCTTGAAGCGCGCCTGCTTGCCGAGTTCGCCCAAGACGACTTTCTGGGCCTTGCAGGTAGGGCACCATGGTGCCGTCACGTCGACGAGGACAGGTTTGCCGGACTTCTGTGCTTCGGCCAGCACCTCCGGCGAATACTTGCTGGCTGCGATGGCAGGAAGCACAGCGGCGATCGGCAGAGCCAGCGCGAGTGCGACAAGCGTGCGGCGAGTGAACATGTTCGAAGCTCCGTGGTTTGTTGGCGGCGCGCCGCGCGTGGCACCCGTGCGGGCGATCGCTCGGCGGCACACGATTGGTTCGGGGGCGAGGGGCTTTTCGTTACGCGTTCACGCGGATGTGTACGCCGTGTGAAGTCGCAAATGCGTGAAATTGGCCGCCTGTCGGCCCGGGCTTGATCCGGCCGTGGGAGCAGCGCATTAATTCCGGCCTGTTCCACATCGAGGCTCGGCACTGCACCATGACCCATTCCGTTCTTTGTCTGCGGCCCGAGGCCGATTTTCTGCGGATCGGGGTGGTGCCGCCCAAAGAATTCGCGATTCGCTACATGGGGCCGGCCGATCCGGAGTTGGCGGCGGCGATGAAGGCGGCGGACGCACTGGTCATTCCGGCGGTCGGTCCGAAGCTCGCGCCGGAGCTGTTCGAGGGGACGAAGCTCCGGCTCGTGCAGGTGACCGGCGCGGGCCTGGATCGGCTCGATGCCGCGACGATGAAACGGCTCGGCATTCCCGTGGCGAACGTGCCGGGCGGCAGCAACAACGCGGTCGCGGAGTATTGCGTCGGCGCGGCGCTCGATCTGTTGCGGCGGATGTCGTGGTCGAGCACCGAGATCAAGGCGGGGCACTACGTTCAATTCCGCGTCCGCATGATGGCCGACAATCTCGCGGGGCTCGATGGGCAGACCGTCGGCGTCGTAGGTCTCGGCACGATCGGTATGGCGGTTGCGGCGGCGTTCGCGGCGCGAGGGAGCCGGATCGTCTATTTCGATCCCAAGCCGCCGATGGCGGAGGCGGCCTCGAAGGCGGGCTATGTGGCCTTGGCGCTCGATGGCCTGCTGGTGGAAGCGGATATCGTGACGTTGCACGTGCCGCTCATTCCGGCGACTACCGGATTGATCGGTGCTGGGCAACTGAAGCGCATGAAAAAGGGCGCGGTTCTCATCAATGCTGCGCGTGGCGGGATCGTGGACGAGGCGGCGCTGGCCGCGTCCTTGGCCCAGGGCCATCTCGGCGGGGCGGCGGTCGACGTCTATTCGACCGAGCCGCCGGGGGCGGACAATCCGTTGCTGCAAGCCTCGGGTGAGGCTGCGAGCCGTCTCCTGCTGACGCCGCATATCGCGGGCGTATCGCGACAGGCCTCGGCGATCCTGTTCCGTTCGTCATGGGAGAACGTGGCGCGGACATTGAAGGGCGAGACGCCGCTCAACGTGGCTATGTGACCATCGGGGACCCTTGGCTCATGCCCGTGGACAGGAATGGCTGGTTTGGGTACAACCCGGCTCGATTTCGGGCGTCGTTCGAACCCGCCTCCATCGCATGAAGGTCGTCATGACAGCTCGCATCTACAAGCCTGCCAAATCCGCCATGCAATCAGGGTTGGGGCGCACGAAAGAATGGGTGCTGGAGCACGAGCAGGAAGCCGCTCGAGAGGTCGATCCGCTGATGGGGTGGACGAGTTCTGGCGACACCAAGCAGCAGTTGAAGCTGAATTTCGAGACTAAGGAAGAGGCGGTGGCCTACGCAGTTCGGGCTGGACTCGCCTATACTATCGAAGAGCCGCAACAACGTAAGACCGTTCGCAAGGCCTACGCAGATAACTTCAAGTTCGGCCGCATAGGTGCCTGGACGCACTGAGGTGTTGCGGCTGTTACGCCTACCTAGTACCGCAATTCGTTGTAGTCTTGTTGTGTCAGCGCCCGTAGCTCAGCTGGATAGAGCACTCGCCTTCTAAGCGAGTGGTCGCAGGTTCAAGTCCTGCCGGGCGCGCCACACTCGCGAAGAAGAGGTCAACTACGCGGTCCCAAAGGGCAAATCGCTCTGTTTCGGCTTTGAACCGCCCCGTGTTTGTCGGAGGCTCCAACTCTTGAGAGACTGGAGCCATGACGAATCACAGAACATCCCCGGGAGCCGCAACATCAGCCTCGCGCCGGATGCCCGTATGGTTGGCAGGTCCGCTCCTTTCGGGATGAGCGGACACCAGATCGACCGGTGCAATGCTGTTACCGATGACAGCAGTGGGTCACAGTGCTGCCGG
>CANJPN010000588.1 GCA_947475855.1 Bradyrhizobiaceae bacterium | reverse complement strand
CTGCACGGAGCAGGCCTCGTCCACCGGCTGGAGAGCCGCAACGCGTTCTTCGCATGCCATGCCAGCCACGATCCGACGCGCGACCAGGTATTCCTGGCCTGTGAGAGTTGCGGACGCGTGGCTGAATTTCCAGGCGAACAGGTGTTCTCCGCTTTGCAAGCGCTGGTCGAGAAGGCCAAGTTTCAGGTGCGCCGCACTGTCACCGAAGTGAGCGGCACCTGCGCGTCCTGCCAGGCCGACGCCTGAGATGACCGAAAGTAATGGCCAAGACGGCAATCGACACCCTCCGAGCCGTCTGTCCCATGGCCACCATGGTCACGGGCACGATCATGACCGCCATGATGGTCATGGGCACGAACATCGTCATGGCGTCGCTGCGCTGGGCCCCGCAGCGGATGACGCCCTCGTCAGCGCGCGCGGGGTAACGGTCGAGCGCGACGGCCGCGCGCTGCTCGAAAACATCGATCTCGATATCGGACCAAACGAGATCGTCACGGTGATCGGCCCCAATGGGGCTGGCAAAAGCACGCTGGTGCGCGCGCTGCTCGGGCTCATCCCAACGACCCGAGGGACTGTCCTGCGGCGTTCTGGTCTCGTGGTCGGTTACGCGCCGCAACGCTTCGACGTCGACCGCGCGATGCCAATAACGGTCGAGCGCTTCCTGCGGCTCGGCGCTGCAGCCGACGATGTCCGCGTCCGCTCGTCATTGCGCGAAGTCGGCGCGTCACGGGTTGCCGGCCAACAGATCGCGAACCTGTCGGGCGGAGAGTTGCAGCGGGTGATACTAGCACGCGCTTTGCTCCGTGATCCTCATCTGCTGGTTCTCGACGAGCCCGTGCGTGGCGTCGACTACGCGGGTGAGGCAGAGCTTTACGAGCTCATCGGGACACTGCGGGACGCGCACAAACTCGGCGTGCTGCTGGTAAGCCACGATCTCCATGTCGTCATGGCGAAGAGCGATCGCGTGGTGTGCATCAATCGTCATGTATGCTGCTCGGGCATTCCGCATACGGTGGCACGCGATCCCGAATACGTCCGGCTGTTCGGCGAAGACGCCGCGCGGGCATTCGCGGTCTACCATCACGAGCACGACCACCGCCACGATCTCGCCGGCGAGGCGGAGCCCGCCGCGACGCGCGGCGAGACGGCGCCCAAGCGGCCGGGCGAGTGAGGCTGGCGATGGAACCGTTCCTGATACGCGCGCTCGCCGCAGGCATCGGGCTTGCCGTCATCGCCGCTCCCCTCGGCTGCTTTCTGGTTTGGCAGAGGATGGCGTTTTTCGGCGAGACCGTGGCTCAGGCCAGCCTGATCGGCGTGGCGCTGGCGCTGGCCTTGAACTTGGATGTCACGGCCACGGTTCTGGTGGCGAGCGTCGCGGTATCGCTGCTGCTCCTGGCACTCGGGCGTCAGAAACTCGTCCCGGTCGACACGCTGCTGAGCCTGCTCGCACACTCGTCTCTCGCGATAGGCGTTCTTGCGACCGCGCTGGTGAAGGGGCGTTCGATCGACCTGATGAGCTTTCTGTTTGGCGACATTCTCGCGGTCACGCGTGACGATCTCATGTGGATCGGGCTATGCGGCATCGGCGTTCTCATTACGCTGGCGAGAATTTGGCGGCCGCTTTTGTCGATTGCGGTGCATGACGAGTTGGCGGCTGCAGAAGGCGTGGCACGGGACCGGGTGCAGACCGTGTTCGTCGTCCTGCTCGCCATCGTCATCGCGATGGCGATGAAGATCGTCGGCGTATTGCTGACGGTTGCGTTCCTGATCATTCCGGCGGCGGCTGCGCGGCCGCTGGCGACAACACCTGAGGGAATGGCGCGGCTCGCGGCCGGCCTGGGAGCTGCAGGCGTGCTCGGCGGGTTGATGCTGTCGATGACCGCCGATACCCCAGGTGGGCCTTCGATCGTGGCGGCGCTGGCCTTGATCGCCGCGGCGACACTGACATGGGCGTCAGCGAAGCGTTAGGCCGACATCTGGAGCTTCTCGCGGCCCGACCATTCTGGCAACGTAAGCACATATGTCGTTACTTTGTGCGTGCTGTTGGCCAGCAGTATGCGGGTCGATATCTGCTGCTCCCGATTGTCGCGTGGGTGCGTGACGACGCCGGTGGCGCCGCTGCGGATCGCCCTCTCTACGTCCCAACTATGGCGCGAGGCCTGCGACCTCACGATCGAGCCGGCTTCAGTCAGCTGCGATCTCAGAAATGCATTGAACAACGGCTGCGACGTCGCGACGATTTCCTCGCCGCGCATAGAGTTTGGCCAGCGGCGCACGTCGCCGAACAGCTCTGTCAGGCGCTGTTGTCCTTCCGCCAAGGAGGCGGCCAACCTAGCGCAAGCCATCATCACGCGATGCATGGAGACAATGCACACCTGATCGATTTCCAGGCCGCTATCGAAAAGCGAACCGGTCGTTGAAATCGCAAGCCGGGGCGTATCGAAGACTGCGATTCCGATCTGATAGTGCCCAGACGTCCCTGCCATTGCCGCCTCAATCATCCCGGAAGCTGCACCTGCAATCCACACTGCATTCTTCCTGACTGCGTCGCGCTATCAGCTGCGCGCAATCATTTGCTCCGGCCTTCGGCAAGCGCGCTCAGACCATCGTAGTCAGTAATCGTCACGAGAACGCTTTGGGCGAGATCAATCATGCCGTCGCCGCGCAACTTGGTGAAGGTGCGGCTGACCGTCTCGATGGTCAGGCCCAGAAAGTCTGCGATGTCTGCGCGGGTCATCGGCAGTACGAACTCGCTACGGTCAGCGCCATTTCGCTCATTCCGGCGCGACAGCCCGATCAGAAAGGAGGCCAAGCGCTCGCCGGCGGTCCTCTGGCTCACCGTGAACAGCAGCTCACGTGACGCGATCAACTCACGGGACAGCGCCTCGCAGAGCTTGAGACCCAGACGACCGTCTTCGCGGATCGCCTGTTGCAGGGCCGCTATCGGCAGGCAGCGGACGCGGCTGCGGGCTGTCGCCTGGGCGTTATTGGCGTGCTCACCTATCGCGCCGAGACCAACGATGTCACCGGGATAGGCGAAATCGATAACGTGCCGCCGGCCATCGGCCAGCGTCCGATAAATGCAGACGTGACCTGCCTCGACCAGATAAACGTTACTGACTGGATCGCCCTCACGGAAAACGTGGTCCTTGGCCTCGAATATCCGGAGTTGTCCGGTGCCACAGCGCCGTGCGAGGAGGTCTGCGGCAGCGTTTCGCGGTTGCGGTGTATCGTAGCTTACCGTTTGGACTTCAGGTTGCATGACGAATGTGGCGGCAAGCATCTGACACTCCCAAATCTTTCGTGAAGATCAAATCTTCTGATGTCGGGAGTAGAACATCGTCGCCCTTCGCGATGATGGCTTGCCGGTGCTAGATTGTGAGAATGTGTAACAGCCCGCGAATAGCGTAGTGGAAGAGGACAATATGGCCGCGCCATCGACCGCTGCCACGATTCTGGTCGTTGACGACGAAGAGCCGATCCGCACGCTGCTGCGGGAGTGCTTCGAGTTGGACGGGTATCGCGTGCTGGAGGCGCGCGACGGCAAGGAGCTCGTGCAGCTTCTGGCGCAGGAAACGGTCGACCTCGTCACGCTCGATCTCAACCTCGGTGGTGAAAACGGCTTCGACCTTGCTCGCCAGGTGCGTGCTTCTCGTAACGTGCCGATCATCATGATCACTGGAAAAGGTGACACCATCGACCGCATCGTGGGGCTCGAACTCGGCGCGGACGACTACATCGCCAAGCCGTTCCACGTTCGCGAAGTGCTCGCGCGCGTGCACGCGGTGCTGCGGCGCTATTCGTCGATGGCACCAGCAGCGCCGGTCACGCAAAATGCGGGCGTGACGCCGGGCCCACGTTTCTCGTTCGACGATTGGGTGCTCGACATCGACCGCCGGGAGCTGCGCTCTGCCAACGGTGAACTGCGCGAGCTGACCACCGCAGAATTCAACCTGCTCGTGCTGTTCTTGGAGCGGCCGGCGCGCGTGCTTTCGCGCGACAACATCATGGATCTCCTCAAAGGGCACGAATGGTCGCCGCTCGATCGGTCAATTGACAGTCTGATCG
>CANJPN010000587.1 GCA_947475855.1 Bradyrhizobiaceae bacterium | reverse complement strand
GTCACCACCGCCCTCGGTCGGGCCGTCGCCGCCCTCGCTCCCGCCGTTGCCGGTCTCTTCGGACGAGCCGTCGTCGGGGATGCGTTCGACGGACACGACCTTCTCCTCCGCGTCCGTCTTGAAGATACGCACGCCTTGCGTATTGCGGCCGGCTATGCGGACTTCCTCGACGCTGGTCCGGATCAACTGGCCGCCATCCGTGACGAGCATGATCTGGTCCGTGCTATCGACGGGAAAGGACGCCATGAGCTCGCCGTTGCGATCGTTGACCACCATCGCCGCGATGCCCTTACCGCCGCGGCCGGAGATCCGGTACTCGTACGAAGACGAGCGTTTGCCGTAACCCTTCTGCGATACGGTGAGGACGAACTGCTCCTTGCCCGACAGTTCGGCGAAACGCTCCGAGGTGAGTTCGGCCGGCCCGTCCACGGTCTCCGCGTCGGCGTCCGGCTCGGCCGCAAGCGCCTCGGCATCTTCCGCCTCGCCGCTCTGGGCTCGCCGGAGTGCTGCGGCTTGCTTCAGGTAGGCGATCCGTTCGGCCGGCGTGGCTTCGACGTGGGTGAGGATCGCCATTGAAATGAGATGATCGGCCTCTCCCAGCCGGATCCCGCGAACGCCATCGGAATCGCGGCCCTTGAACAGCCGGACGTCGTCGGCCGCGAAGCGAATAGCCTGCCCCTCAGCCGTGGTCAAAAGCACGTCGTCGGTCGGCCTGCTGATCGCGACGTCGATGATGCGATCGCCATCGTCGAGCTTCATGGCAATCTTGCCATTGCGATTGATGTTCTCGAAATCACCCAGGCTGTTGCGGCGCACGTTGCCCGAGCGCGTCGCGAACATCAGCTCCAGCTCGCTCCACGTCTTCTCGTCTTCCGGCAAGGGTAGGATCGTGGTGATCACTTCATCCTGTTGCAGCGGCAGCAGGTTGATCAGGGCCTTGCCGGGAGATTGCGGGGTCGCCGCCGGCAGACGCCAGACCTTCATGCGGTAGCACATGCCCCGCGAGGAGAAGAACATGACCGGCGTGTGCGTCGAGGTGATGAAGATCTGCGTGACGAAATCCTCGTCACGGGTCGACATACCCGATCGGCCCTTGCCGCCGCGCCGTTGTGACCGATAGGTCGAGAGCGGCACCCGCTTAATGTAACCCTTGTGACTGACCGTAACGACGACATCTTCGCGCTGGATGAGATCTTCATCCTCCAGTTCGCCGTCGAGTTCGCAGATCTCGGTGCGCCGCGGCGTTGAGAACTGCGTGCGTATATCGACGAGTTCACCCCGCACGATATCCACCACGCGCGCGCGCGAGGAAAGAATTTCGAGGTAGTCGCGGATCTCGTCGGCGATCTTTTTCAGATCGTCGCCGATTTCGTCGCGCCCGAGAGCCGTCAACCGTTGCAGGCGGAGATCGAGGATCGCCTGAGCCTGCTCGGCAGAAAGTTTGTACGTGCCGGCGTCACTGATCTTGTGCCGGAGATCGGCGATCAACTCGATGAAAACGGCGACGTCCTGCGCGGGCCAATCCCGCTCCATCAATTGTTCCTTGGCTACAGACGGGGATGGCGCCCGGCGGATCAGGTTGATCACTTCGTCGATGTTGGCGACGGCGATGGCAAGACCAACCAACACATGAGCGCGGTCGCGTGCCTTGTTGAGCAGGAACTTGGTGCGTCGCGCGACGACTTCCTCGCGGAACGACAGGAAGCAGCGCAGGATGTCCTTGATGTTCATCTGTTCGGGGCGGCCGCCGTTGATCGCCAGCATGTTGGCGCCGAACGACGTCTGCAGATCCGAATACTTCCAGAGCTGGTTGAGCACGACCTCGGGAATGGCGTCACGCTTCAACTCGATGACGATCCGCATCCCCTCCCGGTTGCTCTCGTCCCAGATATCGGCGATGCCTTCGATGCGCTTGTCGCGCGCCTGATCCGCGATCTTCTCGATCAAAGTCTTCTTGTTGACCTGATAGGGTATCGCCGTGACGATCAGCGCGTTGCGATCCTTGCGGATCTCTTCGGTCACGACGTTGGCCCGCATGATGATCGAGCCGCGGCCCTTGTGATAAGCGGCGTGAATGCCCGCGCGCCCAAGGATCTGGGCGCCCGTGGGAAAATCCGGCCCCGGAATGATCTGGATGATGTCGTCGATCTCGAGTTCGGGATTGTCGAGCAGGGCGAGGCAGCCGTCGATGACCTCCCCGAGATTGTGAGGCGGGATGTTGGTCGCCATGCCGACCGCGATTCCGCCGGCGCCGTTGACGAGCAGGTTGGGAAACTTGGCGGGCAGCACCGTCGGCTCCTGGAAAGAGCCGTCGTAGTTCTCGCGGAAATCGACGGTATCCTTGTCGAGATCGTCCAGCAGGTACTGGGCCACCTTCTGCAGGCGGCACTCGGTATACCGCATCGCGGCGGGGCTATCGCCATCGACCGAGCCGAAGTTACCTTGACCGTCGATCAACGGAACGCGCAATGACCAGTCCTGAGCCATGCGGACGAGTGCGTCGTAAATCGCAAGGTCTCCGTGCGGATGGTACTTGCCCATCACCTCACCGACCACACGGGCGCTCTTCACGTATTTCTTGTTCCAGTCGACGCCGAGCTCGGCCATGCCGAACAGGATGCGCCGATGTACGGGCTTGAGCCCGTCGCGCACATCGGGAAGGGCACGCGAAACAATCACGCTCATCGCGTAATCGAGATACGAGCGCTTCATCTCGTCTATGATCGAGATAGGGCGGATGTCGGCGGGCTCCTTGCCCCCCGGCTTGTCGTTTTTCTTGTCGGTCAAATCGGCCTCTAGGGACTGGGCCGGCAAACTCATCTCTCGCCAGGCGAAAGCGGAGGCCAGCAGTTGGTTACTGCTAGCAGATCGAGGGGCTGCACATCAATGTTGGCAGCTCAACCCAGGTCGCTTGTCCCCAAGCAACGTCCCGAGTGCGGCCGAGCCCAGGGCATGTGATCGGGCGGTCGCGTTCGCTGTGACGTATCAGCAACGGCCAGCCGGCAAACGAATCGCAACGGCGTCTTGTCAAGGTCGGATTTACGCTTTCCCGCAAGTACTACCACCTACAGCGCAAGCCTGGATCCGGACGGCTGGGGCAGAAAATTACGCAATAACAATGTTGTATTTGAAGACAGGTTTTTCGACCAGCTCGTGTATGGGTCTTTTATCTAAGTAACACTACTGAATTGAGCGCGAGGCTACATCCAGTGATGGTGAATTGGTGAACGGCAAATCCTGGCCACCATCTAGAGGCGCCGTTTCAGGGGGGTGGCAGTATCGGCCCCAATCGTACCGCCACTTCTGGAGCTTGCCTCAATGCGTTGGCTTAGTATTTCGACAGAGTGACCAGTCGGAGACGGAGCCAGCAACCCGATCAGTAGCGGTTATTGCTATGCCGATCGGGAACGAAGTCAGCAAAGTGGCCCATGAAGGCTCAAGGTGATCTTCGTAATACTCAGTTAGTGGTCATGAACATTCATAGTGTGGCCTTCAGTGGCCTTGAAACAGGAGTATGGCTGAGATGTTTGGGGGCTATATGAGTTCAGTCAGCTGCCGGGCGCTGATCGTCACCGCCGGCGTTGCAATGTTGGGTACCTCCGCAGTCGCGGCAGATCTGGGCGGCAACTGCTGCGCGGATCTCGAAGAGCGGGTAGCGGAACTCGAAGCCACGACGGCTCGCAAGGGCAATCGTAAGGTTTCGCTTCAGATCTACGGTCAGGTATCCGAGACCGTGATGTGGTGGAACGACGGTGCTGAGAGCAACGCGTTCGTTGTCGAGAACAACAACATCAAGAACACGCTGGGCTTCCAGGGTGCAGCCAAGATCAACAGCGACTGGTCGGCTGGCTTCAAGCTTGAGATGCAGATCCGCGCTTATCGTTCGTCGAACGCCAACCAGCTCGCGCTGGGTGCGTCGAACAACGTGCAGATCGCGGCGTACAACACGCTGGCTATCGCTCTGCGTCACGCCTACTGGTACTTGAAGTCGAACACCTACGGCACGATCACGGTTGGCCGTGACGTCGAGTCGGTTGTCGGCACCTCGTCGATCAGCCTCGTGAACCCGGATGGGTTCTCTGGT
>CANJPN010000586.1 GCA_947475855.1 Bradyrhizobiaceae bacterium | reverse complement strand
CGAACAATCAATCCAGACCGCCCGAAGATCGTGATCGCATTCCTCGCCTCGACCGCACTCTTGGGTGCGGCTGTTTACGGATGGTGGCGGGCTGGTGCGCCGGTGAATCCGCTGACTGCGTCAGCGCACTCGAGCGCCGTTGTGGTGTTCGATCCTGCTGCGCCGTTTACGCTGGACCCGCCGCAGCCGGGCTGGCGTCACCGGAAGTTCTGGTTCACGCCGCCGATGCAGTTGAGCTTCTCAAACGTCGAAGGGGTTGCAGCACTTCGCTGCGAGACCAACGCCGGCGGCTCCATCTACGGCCGCAACATCGACATCGATCTCGCGCGATTTCCCCTGCTGGTGTGGCGCTGGCGCGTCGAAGTGCCGATTCCCGCCCGTTATGACGAGCGCGAGCGCAGCGGCGATGACCATCCCGTGCGCTTCTATCTCGAGTTTCGCGACTCCGATGATGCGGCACATCGGGCCGAGATCATCTGGTCGAACAGCGCATTCACGCGCGGCGACTACAAATACATCGGCACTTTCCCGCATTACGTCGCGGATGGCGGTGATGCCAACATCGGCCGCTGGCGCGACGAGAGCGCGGATCTCGAAGCGATCTATCGCCACATCACCAAGCGAGCCGACGCGGCTCGACTGACCTATCTCGCGGTTTTCTGTGACAGCGACAATACGAAGACGCGCAGCGTCGCCTACACCGCGCAGACCATCCTGAAAGCACGCTGACGCCGGACACTCGCCACGATCAACAGTCGAAGCGAGGAACCTTGACGCCAGTACCGTCGCGGCGCGAGGATGCTTCAATAGAGGAAACACCGAGAGGAACGCCCATGGCGAGCCGGGCTTCATGTCTGGCCGCGGCAGCCGTGATGGCTGCCTGCGCCGCAATCAGCCTGCCGGCCCTTGCGCAAACACCGGCCGAGTTCTTCGCCGGCAAGACGGTCACGCTCATCTGCAGTGCTGATGCCGGCGGGGCAGTGGATCTCAACGCCCGGCACGTTGCCAAGTATCTCGCGCGCTACATTCCCGGCAGTCCCAGTGTTGTTGTGCGCAACATGCCGGGCGCAGGCCATCTCGTCGGGACCAACTTTCTCTACAATCAGGCGCCGCGAGACGGCACCACGATTGGAACCGTTATCAACGCGATGCCGCTGCATCAGGTGACAGGTGGGCAAGGAACTCGTTTCGATGCGGCGAAGTTCAACTGGCTCGGATCCACCGGTGTCAGCAATCTCACGATCATGGTCTGGCATCAGGCCGGTGTGAAATCGATCGAGGACGTGAAGCGGAAGGAAGTCGTGTTGGGCGCGACCGGCGTAAGCTCAGGCACCTACGTCTACGCCTACGGCCTCAACCAGCTTCTCGGCACGCGCTTCCGCATGGTCACCGGTTACAAGGGAATCACCGACATCGACCTCGCCATCGAACGCGGCGAAGTGCAGGGCCGCAGCGGGGCCAGCCTGTCCGGCGTGATCAAGGAGCACGCAGAGTGGCTGAAATCCGGCAAATTGTTCCCACTCGTACAGATCGGCATTGCCAGAGACAAACTCTATCCGGACGTGCCGCTCTATCATGAGCTGGAAGCCACGGATGAGCAGCGCCAGATCCTGAAGTTGCTCGCGTCACCCGTGCTGATCGGGCGGCCCTATCTCGCGCCGCCCGACACACCCGTCGACCGCGTCGCCGCCTTGCGCAAGGCGTTCTGGGACACGATGCAGGATCAGAAGTTTCTCGCCGAGGCAGAAAGCTTTGCGCTCGAGATCAACCCGCTCGATGCCGCCGGACTAATCAAGGTGATCGAAGAAACCATGCGTACCCCGCCCGAGCTTCTCGCCAAAGCAAAGCCTATCCTGCAGCCGGGCGAAGCGCCGAAGAAGTGACGAAATAGCGGTGTCGGACCCGGAGGGTCTGACACCACAAGAGAGCCAGAGGAAACCGAAATGGACGATAGACGCAATTTCACGTCGGGGATCGCCTATGACGATCTGCGCGAATGGCTCGCCCGCGCCGAATTGATGGGTGAGGTGCGGCACGTGAAGGGCGCGTCGTGGAAAGAGGGCATGTCGCTCGCTGCCGAAGCCGTGCTGCGCCACGACGACGGCCCGTGCGTCGTGTTCGACGAGGTGCCGGGCAGCCCGAAGGGCTTCCGCGTGTTGATGAACGTCTTCGCCGGCAAGCGCCGCAACTTCACGCTGGGCCTGCCCGACGGCCTCGATAAATGGGAATTGTCCGACGCCTATCGTGTCGCCTATCTCGAAAAGCCCACGCACATTCCGCATGAGATCGTCGCCACCGGCCCCGTATTCGAGAACATCCTCGAAGGCGAAGCGGTGGACCTCGAAAAATTCCCCGCTCCGATCTGGCATCCCAACGACGGGGGCCGCTACATCGGAACCGGCACGTACTCGGTGACGCGGGATCCAGTGGAAGGCTGGCTCAACGCGGGCGCCTATCGCCTGCAGGTCCACAGCCGCAACACCGTCGGCATTTCGATGGCGCTCGGCCACCACGGCAACATGCACCGCCAGAAATACTGGGACAAAGGCGAGCCCTGCCCGATCGTGATGATCGTCGGCTGCGAGCCCCTGTCGTTCTTCTACGGCGGCACCGAAGCGCCCTACGGCACGTTCGAACTCGACATCGTCGGCGGCATGCGCGGCCGGCCCGAGAAGCTCGTGCGCGGAAAGCACACGGGGCTGCCGTTCCCGGCGAGCGCCGAGATCGTACTCGAAGGTTTCATCACACCCGACAAGAAGCAGACGGAAGGCCCGTTCGGCGAGTGGACCGGCCACTACAACGGCGCGTCCCAGCTCCCGGTCGTCGACATCGTCGCGATCTACCACCGCAACGACCCGATCCTGCTCGGCGTGCCGCCGATGGGCGGCGGTTCCGACGAGATGGCGAGGTATCGCGCGGTGATGCGTTCAGCGATGATCAAGCAGAACATGACCAACGCAGGCGTGCCCAACGTCGAGAAGGTCTGGTGCCACGAGGTCGGCGGCAGCCGCATGCTGCACGGCATCGCGGTCAAGCAATCCTATCCCGGCCACGCCGTGCAGGCAGGCATCGTCGCCGCCCAGTGCGGCGGCTCGGCTTATGCTTCGAAGTATGTCGTCGTGGTCGACGAGGACATCGACGTCACCAGCCTCGAGCAGCTCATCTGGGCGATGTGCGCGCGGTCGGATCCCAAGCAGTCGATCCAGTTCATCGAGGGCGCCTGGGACAGCCGCGCCGACCCGCGCCTCGAACCCGAGAAGCGCGCGATCCGAGACGTCACCCACTCTGTCGCCGTCATCGACGCCACCCGCCCCTACAAGTGGCGCGACAAGTTCCCCGTCAGCAACGCCGCCACCCCAGAGTTCGCGCGCCGAGCGGAGGCCGAGTTCGGCTGGCTGATGGATAAGTGAACCTCAACATCTGCACAGCAGCTACCTGCGGCCTGCGCGGCGACAAGAGTATCGCATTTTCTAACTCTCATTGTAAGGTACGTGATCTGATGAAAGTTCACAGTGGGGGTGAAGGTGTTTGATTGGATTTCTGTAGCGTGGCGAGCGATGTCCGCCCTCTTACCTGGCAACGACGAAATCGTAAAAGACATTGTCAAGTGGGCAGTAATTGGTTGCCTAGGTCTGATCACGACTTGGCTTAGTGTTCGCCTCAGGAAATGGTGGAAGGCCCGCTCAGACGTGCGGGACGCGAATTCGCGCTTGGATAGAGCGAGCAAAGCCCTTAACTCCGACAAAGGTCTTTGGCTCACTCCCCCTATAGTCCCGCCGAACAACCAAAAGCTTCTAATTCAAAGCAGTATTCCAATAATCACGTTTGCAAATTTGAAGGGGGGAGTCGGGAAGACGACAATCACTGCGAATCTTGCTGGTGCTCTCGCTGAGCGCGGGGAGAGAGTGCTCTTAGTTGATCTTGACTTTCAGGGGTCGCTTTCATCTATGATGTTGGCTCTGTTCCGTTCCAATGTAGCGCTATCCTCTAAGCCAAGGCGCCAGCCAGACAGGATCGCGGCGTGAGCTCGTGTCCGTCGCGCTCGATCATGCGGCGCCAGCCGAGGTAGCTCGGCAGATATTTCGACGCCACGCCTTTG
>CANJPN010000585.1 GCA_947475855.1 Bradyrhizobiaceae bacterium | reverse complement strand
GCGCGCTTGGAACAGCGGTGGTGGTGGGCTGAGGTGGGGGCGTCGGCGCCGATCCACCGAACAGGGAACCGAAAAAACCGCCCCCCGATGCCGACATCGTCGTCGACGACCCGGTCGGAGGCGGTGGCGCCACCGAGGCGAAAGGCGCTGACTGCGGCCCACCTTTGGCAGCCGACACGGCACGCTGCCCACCCGGATCGCTCTGATCAGGCAAGCCCGCCTCGCGATAAGCGCCAGACCTTTGTTGCAGCGCATCCTGCCGCTGTTCCTCGGTCAGTCCACCCTTGATCCACAGAGCGTTGGTTAGATCTGAGATCGCCTGAGCGGGCTTGGCCTGGCGGCGGTAGGCAACGCCACGATAATACAGTGCACGAGCCGTCTGGTTCTGCGGCAGACTGCTGGCGGAAAGTGCATTGTTGAGACTGGCGACCGCGGCGTCGACGCGTCCTTGTGCCAGTGCATTTACGCCGCTCTCGACCTCAGCCTGAGCCGCCGCCGGATCGGCCTTTGGAACTTTCGCCTCAGCCTGCTTCTTCGCAACCGCCTTTGCTTTCGCTGGCGGGGGAGCTGACTGTTGAGCCTGGGCCACCATGGCCGGACCGAAACCGCCCACCAAGGCAACCGCGAGGATGCACCGTCGTAGTGACGGGGTCATGGGCTTATCCTTTTTGCGCTTCCGACGCCCTGCACTCCTACGCCCCACCGAGATTCGGGACTAAACTGTAGATTGGAACGCCTAAGAAAATCAAATCGCTGTCGCATTCACTCCACGGCGGAATGACACCATCCGAGCAATGTACCCGCAAGCGGGCATGTTCTCTCGCACTATCGGCAGATTGCGGCACGAGATGGGCTGAAGCCAACGCCCCGCGCGACGCGACACTGCCCATTCCGACGAAATCGGTTTGAACGACACCAATAGCGACGCGAAAGCGGTAGAAGCGGCCTACTCCACCGTGACCGACTTCGCGAGATTGCGCGGCTGGTCCACGTCAGTGCCCATCAGCACGGCTGTATGATAGGCGATCAACTGCATCGGAACCGCGTAGATCAGCGGAGCCGAAAACGGATGCACGTCCGGCATCTCGATATGCGACACCACCTTGCAGCCGGCTTCGTCCGGGTCGGCATTGGAAACCATGACGATCTGACCGCCGCGCGCTGCCACTTCCTGCATGTTCGACACCGTCTTGTCGAACAACTCGTCCTTCGGACAGACCACGACCACGGGCACGTTCTCGTCGATCAGCGCGATCGGACCGTGCTTCAACTCCCCCGCGGCATAACCCTCGGCGTGGATGTAGGAAATCTCCTTCAGCTTCAGCGCGCCCTCCAGCGCCACGGGGTAGCTGATGCCGCGGCCGAGATAGATGACATCCCGCGCCTTGCCCAGCGCATGCGCGAGTTCTTCGAACTTGTGCTCGTTGCGCAACAGAACAGAAATATGGCGCGGCAGCTCGACCAACGCTTGAACCAGCTCTCGCTCCTTGGCAGCGTCGATATGGCCACTGGCCCGACCGAGTGCGATGCTGAGACAGGCCAGGACTGCGAGCTGGCAGGTGAATGCCTTGGTCGAAGCAACACCGATCTCGGGACCCGCGAGCGTCGGCAGCACGGCGTCGGATTCTCGCGCGATCGTCGACGTGCGCACGTTGACAACGGACGCGATCCGCTGACCGTTGGCCTTGGCATACCGCAACGTGGCGAGCGTATCGGCAGTCTCGCCGGACTGCGACACGAATAACGCAAGCCCACCCGGCGACATCGGCGCCTCGCGGTAGCGGAACTCCGACGCGACGTCGATCTCGACGGGAATGCGGGCAAGACGCTCGATCCAGTACTTGGCAACGAGCCCCGCGTAGTAGGCCGTGCCGCACGCGGAAATAGAAACGCGCGTAATCGCCGACAGGTCGATCCCGAGCTCAGGGAACTGCACGCGCCCCTCGCCCATGTCGAGATAATGCGACAGCGTATGGCTGATGACTTCGGGCTGCTCGTGTATCTCCTTCGCCATGAAGTGGCGATGGTTGCCCTTGTCGACGAGCAGTGAACTCGCGATCGACTTCGTCACCGGACGCTGTACGGCGCCCCCGTTGCGATCGAAGATTTCAATCTTCGTGCGGCTGAGGACCGCCCAATCGCCTTCTTCGAGATAGGTGATCTCTGACGTGAATGGTGCCAGCGCGATCGCGTCGGACCCCAGGTACATCTCGCCTTTGCCGTGACCGATCGCGAGTGGAGAGCCCTGCCGCGCCGCGATCATCAAATCGTCATGCCCCGCAAAGATGATCCCCAACGCGAATGCACCCGAAAGGCGCTTGAGCGATCGGCGGACAGCTTCCACCGGACCATGCCCCGCATCCATTTCGTCCGTGATCAGGTGAACCACCGCCTCGGTGTCGGTGTCGGAAGCGAACACGTGCCCCTTGGCCTGCAGTTCCGCCTTCAGGTCGCGATAGTTCTCGATGATGCCGTTATGGACGACGGAAACACGCCCGCTCATGTGCGGATGGGCGTTGCGCTCGGTCGGCTTGCCATGAGTAGCCCAGCGCGTGTGGCCGATGCCCGTGTGGCCGGCCAGTGGCTCGGATTGCAGACGCGTCTCCAGATTGCGCAGCTTGCCCTCGGCGCGCCGGCGCTCCAAATGGCCGTTCTCGACAGTCGCGACGCCAGCAGAATCATAGCCGCGATACTCTAGCCGACGCAGCGCATCGACGAGGTCGAGAGCGACGGGCTTAGCGCCTAGAATTCCAACGATACCGCACATGCCGTGGGCTCCTCATTGTCCCGCGCTCGACACCGGCGCAGGCTTCGTAAAAAGCGACGCCGGATACTCGGGCCGTCGCAATCTGTTCAGTTCGACCAGAAAGCCAGTCAACATCTCATTCACCACAGCAACCATCGGAGCAACTCTTGGGCCAGTCACACCTGGGGTACAAATCAAAGAACAGAACGGGATGTTTCAGGTTCCAGGCCGGTATCAGAACCGACCAGCAGAACCACGATGCCCCATAGGGTTGCAAAGCCCACTCTATTCTGCCGCTTTGGCCTTCTTGCGGCGCATCAAGATGCGGAACTTTTCAGCCCACCCCTCGATCACGCGCTGGTCGCTCCGCTCCAGAGCCAAAGCACCGTCCGGCACGTCCTTGGTGATGACACTCCCCGAACCCACGTAGGCGCCGGCCCCGATCTTGACCGGCGCGACCAACGCGGAGTTCGAGCCGACGAACGCCCCAGCACCGATCTCGGTACGATGCTTGTTGAAACCATCGTAGTTGCAAAAGATTGTACCGGCACCGATATTCGCCCCAGCCCCGACCCGGCCATCGCCGACATAGGCCAAGTGGTTGGCCTTGGCGCCCGCCTCCATCACGACGTTCTTCACTTCCACGAAGTTGCCGACGTGGACGTCCGGCCCGATGTCGGCCCCAGGCCTCAACCGGGCAAACGGACCGATCCGCGCGCCCGATCTAATATACGTCTCGACGATATGGCAGTTCGCACTGATCACGACGCCATCCTCGACCGTGACGCCGGGGCCGAAGAACACGTTGGGCTCGATCGTGACATCGCGACCGAGCCGCGTATCATGGCTGAGCCAGACCGTTTCCGGCGAAATCAGCGTAGCGCCTTCCGCCATGGCCGACCGGCGTGCACGCGCCTGAAAGATGGCTTCAGCCACTGCCAACTGGTCGCGCGAATTGATCCCCAGCACCTCGGGCTCAGGGCAGACGACAACACTCGCCTTGAGCCCGTCCTTGCGGGCGATTTCGACGGCGTCGGTCAAATAGAATTCGCCCTTGGCATTGGCATTCCCGATCCGGGTCAGGATTGAGAGGAGGTCCGGGCAGCGGAACGCCAGCACCCCCGAGTTGCATAGGTCAACAGCCCGCTCGGCAGCCGTCGCTTCCTTTTCCTCCCGAATGGCCATCAGCTCCCCGCCGGGCCCCGTCAACAAGCGGCCATAACCCGTTGGGTCCGCAGCCTTGAAGCCGAGCACCACGACACTCGAACCGTCATCGAGCGCTCCGCGCATCGAGGCCAGCGTCGGCGCGGTGATCAGCGGCGTATCGCCGTACAGCACGATGACATCGCCCTGGTGTGCGGCGATCGC
>CANJPN010000584.1 GCA_947475855.1 Bradyrhizobiaceae bacterium | reverse complement strand
TACAACTTCGCCAGGCTGCTGGCGTGGCTCAGAGAGCTTTGGCGCGTCCTGCTTGCGACCCTCGCCTTGATGCGTCTCGCCGGCCCCCCACCAGCGACGCCTGCATTGACTGCAACCTGATCGCCCCAAACTTCACGGCCGACCAATTCAAGTACCTGCAACGTGCGCCGATTCCACAACTGGCGAGCGAGGAGCATGCCTCTCCGTTCATCGTGGCCATGGGCTCGGCCAATCGTGACTACGCGACCCTCTTCGAGGCGGCCAGGCGCGTGCGCCTGCCTCTCGTCGTCGTCGCCGCCAAACGCGTCCTGGAGGGACTCGACGTTCCTCCTTCCGTGACCGTCCTGAACGGCCTGTCTCCGGAGGAATGCTGGCGTCTCGCCCAGCGCGCGCGCATCAGCGTCGTGCCGATCGCCGACGTGGCCGCCGCTTCCGGCCAGGTGACGGTGATTGAGGCCATGCGAATGGCACGCCCCGTGATTGCGACCCGCTCGATCGGCACCACCGACTACATCGAGGAAGGCCGGAATGGCCACCTGGTGGAGCCCAATGATCCCGCCGACCTCGCCGCGAAGCTGCAGCGCTTGTGGGACGACGCCGAAGAGCGTGAAATTATCGCCCGCGGCGCCGAGGAGTTCGCCGAGCGCGCGTTGTCGGATGCCGCCGCAGGACGCGCGCTCATCAGCGTGCTCGACGAGGTCAGGCTGCTGAGAGCCGTCTGACGACAGGCGCTGGCGCACGCGCGACGGTTCGCAAGCTCCGGCGGATCGGCGCTATTTCGCCGGTACCAGATTGGCCGCCTTCAGCTTATCCTTCCGCTCCATCTTCGCGAACGTCTCGGACATGTGATCCGTTTTGCCGTCCCACTTCTCCACCTGGACGAGACTGTTCGCGCCCGCGAGCGAATGAGTGGTCTTGGTCTGCGTCTTCTCCGGCGTCAGCAGATTGAGGCAGCCGCCGCGATCGATCGACTTGCCCGGCTCACCCATCGGATCGTAGACCGCGCAGCTCTCGTAGCCGTGGCACACGCCGGCAGGCAGACGCTCCGTCAGCCACGCCGCGCAGACGACAGCGCCGCGATCGTTGAACACCTTCACGAGATCGCCGTGCTTGATGCCCCGCGAAGCCGCATCAGTCGGACTGATCCGCAGCGTCCAGTAGTAGTAGCCGTCCACCAGCATCCGGTGTTCCGGAATGTTGTTGAGGAAGGACTTCTTACCGTCGCCCTGCGTGTGGAAGCTGTACTTCGAATGCGGCGTCAGAAGCTGCAGCGGGAACTTCTCGAACATCTCGCCCGAGTGTGGCCCTTCCCATGAAGGCTCGTACTTCACGATCGGCGGCCGCTCGGGGTCGTGGAACCGTTTCAGGCTGTTGCACTCGAATTCGAGCTTGCCCGATTGCGTCTGCAAACCCTTGAGGTACTCCTCCGAGTAGTCGGACGGCAGCGGATGCGCCTCCGGCACGTCCTTCTTCCGGTTCTCCCAGAACCAGCGGAACGACACCGGCGCACGCAGCTTCTCCTTCTCCGCCGGCACCACGTAGTAGCCGCGCTTCACGAAATCGTTCCACGAGATCACGTCGGGCATGTCCGACGACTCGAAGTGGCGGCGCACCCAGTCGATCTCGTTGACGCCCTCGTTGAAGTAATTCGCCAAGCCGAGCCGCTTGCAGACTTCCGTGAAGATCCAGAAATCGGACTTCGACTGACCGAGCGGCTCGATCGCCGGCGCCTGGAAGATGATGACGCGATGATTGAGCTGCTGCTGGCCGTGATGGCCATAGCCGCCCAGCCCCGCCCACTCCGAGATGTCGACGCGCTCGAAGTTCGTGCACGCGGGGAAAATGATGTCCGCGAACTTAGCCTCGCCTTCGAACCAGATCGACTGATTGACGACGAACTCGAGGTTCTCCGACTGATACATGCGCACGTGACGGTTGGTGTTGTTCATCGTGCCGATGATCGAGCCGCCGTACTTGTACAACATCTTGACGGGCGAGTGCCCGGCTGCCGGGTAGGTGAACTTTCCGAACTGATGCTCGATCGACTTGCCGACCCAGCGATACCCCTCCGCCTTGCCGTCCGCGATCGCCTCCGGCATCCAGATGCGAGGGATTTGCTGGCTGTTGGAACTCATCGTCGGCAACTGCGGCATTCGCTGATAGAGCTCCACCGGCATCGCGGTCTGCTCGATGTCACCCGACATGCCGCCCTCTGAGTAGCCGGGGAAGTAGAAGTTGAAATCGACCGGCGTGCCCCATTGCAGATTGCCCATGTTGACGCCGGGCTTGCCGAGCCCCTGCATCGCGACGAGACACACCATCACGCGAGCCCACTGGATACCCGTCTGGTTGCGGCAGGCGCCGCCATGGCCGTTGCCCCATCCACCCGGAGCGAGATAAACCCGCTTGCCGCCCCATTCACGCGCGAGCGCACGCACTTCGCGGGCCGGAACGCCGGTCTCCTTCTCCTGCCACTCCGGCGTCTTCGGGATGCCGTCTTCCTTGCCGACGAGATAGTCGCGCCATACGTCGAAGCCGACCGTATGGGTCTCCACGTACTTCTTGTCGTAGAGCCCTTCCTGGATCCACACATACGCAATCGCCATCGCCATCGCGACGGATGTGGTCGGCTTCGGCGCGAACCACTTGCCCGGCAGGAACTGGGCGCTCGAGTTGTAGTACGGATCGACGTGCACGACCTTGATGCCGAGCTTCGGGTCCTTCAGCCATTGCCGGCGAACCGTGCCCTCCTGCGCACCGTAGGAGCCCGACGTCGTTTCCGGATCAGCCGACCAGAACACGACCATGTCGCAGTTCTGCAGGCAGTCCTCGACCGTGCCGTACGTCTCCGATTGGCCGACGCGCAACGTATGTCCCCAGTGATGCACCGCGCCCCAGTACCAGCCTTCCCAGCTATCGGGATTGTGATGCACACGCGTCATGCCGATCGCGTTCGAGAACCGAAACAGCGCGGAGAGGTAGTACCCGATGTTACCCCACGTGTGGTGCGAGCCGTGGCTGACCGCGATGGAGCCGGGCCCGTATTCCATCTTCTGCCGCTTGATCTCGCCCGCCACGATATCGAGCGCTGTATCCCACGAAATCGGCTCGTATCCTGACTTGCCGCGGTTCTGCGGATTGCGCGCCC
Source organism: Bradyrhizobiaceae bacterium (assembly GCA_947475855.1). Taxonomy (GTDB): domain Bacteria; phylum Pseudomonadota; class Alphaproteobacteria; order Rhizobiales; family Hyphomicrobiaceae; genus CAMDPA01. Next base: position 998 of record CANJPN010000584.1, on the reverse strand, counting down.
CGTTGGGATCGAAGTCGACACGCTTCATCGGCGTCAGCAACCGGTCGGGCGAATAGATCACCGACTTGTAGTTCTGCCCGTGCGGCGCGAGCGTCGTGCGACGCGGCGGTGTCCAGTCGTGACCGCGAGCGCGGATCGTCCAGGGGCCCGGATCCTTGTCGTCGAAATCGATCGGCGTGATGCGGACGATCTTCTTGTCCTTCACGTAGACGAACACCGGCCCGCCGTTCGTCATGTTGCAGTAGCGCATTGAACCGTCGGGCATTGGATTGCCCATGTCGAGCCCGACGGTCTGCGTCAGCATGATCGTCTGCGCGACCCAGTTCGATAGATCCTCCGATCCCTCGATCGTGATCTTGAAGTCTTTTTGCGCGTTGATCTGGTTGAGCCAGTTGATCGGCGGCGTCAGCAGCTTGGCGGCGATCGACGCGTTCTTGAACGCCAGCGTCACGTCCGGACGCTCGTGCTTGCCCGAGCCCGATGTCACCATGCCGTTGTGGAACCGGAACCAGCGCCCCGTCTCCTCGTCGCGGGCCAGCATCTGCAGCACCATGTTGCGCTCTTTGAGACGCTTCTTGAACTCCGGATACCGCCGCGCCTTGTAGTTGATAAGCTGCGACAGACCCCACATGATCGTGGAGAACTTGAGAGTGGCGAAAGACATAAGAACTCCGAAGTAAGGAACATCAAATTTCCGAAGTACCCGATCTAGGCCGAACCTAGCAATGGCATCGGGCGACTTGCATCGAGATGTGCTTGACAGCCTTGATGGAGGCCTAGCATGATTAGGAACCGCACACTACGCTGCGAGATGTTCGGGATAGTTGATCGCTTGACGAGGTATTCGTGCCTGAACCCAACCCATCTAATGGGTCCTCGACGGACTGAGTGGGTGCGTTCAGGGCTGCTGAGTGGTCGGAGGGCTGCTTGATCCTGATGGCAGAGCGATACGCCGACGGGGCGGGCGGCGGTCAAGGACGCGCACTTGCGCGCCCCTC
>CANJPN010000583.1 GCA_947475855.1 Bradyrhizobiaceae bacterium | reverse complement strand
CTGCCTGAAGCCGCCAACCATGGAGCGGAGCTGTTCACTCAGGCACGCGTTCGTCATATAGAAAAAACCCATGAGAGCACATGGCGCGTGATCGTCGAACGGACCGGCGCCCCGCGCGATGCGCAAGCCCCACTCATAGTCGAAGCTCACATCGTCGTTCTGGCCGCCGGAACACTCGGCTCCACCGAAATCCTTCTGCGATCCAACAAGCACGGATTGTGCTTGTCCGAACGGCTCGGACAACGCTTCTCCGCGAACGGCGACATCATCGCGTTCGGCTACGGAACATCGCAAACCATCAACGCAATCGGCGTCGGACATCCTGCAAAAGCCGAAGTCGAAGCCGTCGGCGCTGCCGTCACCGGGCAAATCGAGATCCGCCCGGCGGGCGAACTCGATCTGGAGATAAACATCGAGGAAGGCGTGCTGCCGTCCGCACTGGCACCTGCACTGCCAGTACTCTTCATGCCTAACGGCCGACTTATCGGCGCTCTGCAAAGCCTCGTTTCCGGTGTCTACAAAGGTCCATTTTCGCGCTTGCAAACGTACTTCGCAGTGTCCCACGACACAGCAACAGGCCGCCTCATCCTCGACAATGGCGAACTGCGGCTGTCCTGGCCCGGCGCAAAGGACGAGCCGGTTTTTAAACGTCTCGATGACGTGCTCGGAAAACTCGTGGCCGAGTTGGGCGGCTCATACGTCAAGAACCCGCTAGCGGGCACAGTAATGGGCCATCAACCCGCGACCGCCCACCCTCTTGGCGGTTGCGCGATGGCGCGCGACCGCACTGCCGGAGTCGTGGATCACGCCTCGCGAGTATTCACAACAAACCCCGGCAGCGGCGATGCCGACGTCCATCACGGCCTCTACGTTATCGACGGTTCGATCATTCCCCGTTCGCTAGGCGTCAATCCATTGCTGACGATAACGGCCTTGGCTGAGCGCGCACTCATTCACATGGGCAGTGAGTTCGGCCTGTCGATGCAAGACTGACACGAACGAGCGTCGCGCCGCCAACGTCACGAAGCCGCCTCCCGATTGGAAGACGGCCTCGATTGAAGTAGGTGAAAACTGGTAAGAAGAGCGCAGACCTACTGAACGCGACCGTTGTGCTTCTTGTTGAAGATCTTCCTGCTCTGATTGTTCTGCACCTGATTGATGCGCGCCTGCTCGCCCTTCGTCACCACGCCATCAGCAGCAGCGCGGTTCTCCATCCGCTGCACGCGAGCTTGCCCACGCTGTAGATTGGCCGCCTCGCGATTCGTAAGTTGCCCCGAAGCAACGCCCTGATTGATGCGGGCCTGCTGATTGGCTTGGCGCGCATCTATGCTCGGCGTCGAAGTCGTCTGAGCGGCCGCGAACGAAGCAGTCCCGACGATGCAGATCGCTGCAAGCAAGATAGACTTCATAGCTAGATTCTCCGTTTGGCGTCCGTTCGACGCTGCGATTGCAAGCACGCCTGCCGACCATGTCGGAAGTCAGACGACAAAAAGTGAACGTGACAAACCCAGATTCCGTCGCCAGCACTCAATTCACGATGCACAAGTTTCAAGATCGCTTGTTCAGTGACGCGATCATCGCCACCCTATCCGGACCAGCCGATTGTGCCGTTGGACTGAATCAGCAGATGATCGATCACAGCGACCCTAGAGTTTGACGAATGAACACATGCTGAACCAAGCCATCCCTACTGGTTCAGGAAGCCTGGTCGGCATCGCTGACACACGCGTCAGTTCAACGCCCACAGATATGCCGAAGTCGCCGCAACGCCCAGACAGGTACGAACAGCGTGCAGCTTTCCCCAAGCCAAGATCATCGAACGCGATTCCGGTCCGGCGTCCATCTCGGAAATGGCCTTGATTTTGTTGTTCGTGGGCATCATCCAGACCAGCGTGTAGGGCCAGTTGGAAAGGATCAACACCACCCCCACGACCCAGCGCCAATCCGTTGTCATCCATGCCGCGAGAAGACCCAGCAGACCAGATAGCACAGCAAGGCTTCCTTGCATCGTAAAGCCGCCAGCATAGCTGGGCTTCCACTCCTTCAGAAGGTTCCGGTCATCGAGACCGAGCCGCGCCGGCTGCTCAGCAACATTGATGTAGAAAGCAGCTCCAGCGAACGCGGCAGCAAGGGCTAGGGCAAGATGTCCGGCCAGCATTGCAGCGCTCCTTGTTTCAGCAATATTGACAACATGATGTCAAATAGAAAATAAGATGTCAAATGAAACGAACACGCCACTCTGCTGCCGGACGCGCGGCAACCGACCTGATCCTCGAGACCTTTCGCCTCAACGGGCGCTTACTCTTGGCAGGTGACAGGCTGGTCTCTGAACTCGGCCTCACCAGCGCGCGTTGGCAGGTCCTCGGCGCTATCGCCTGCTCACCACAACTCCAGCCCGTCGCTTGGCTCGCGCGCAGCATGGGCTTGAATCGCCAGGGCGTTCAGCGGATCGTCAATGAAATGCTGACCGATGGTCTCGTCGAATTGCACCCAAATCCCCACCACCGCCGCGCGCATCTCGTCGGGCTCACAAAAAAAGGAAGGACCGTGTATGAAACTGCAGACCAGCTTCAGATCCCGTGGATCAATGAGCTGGCGAAAAGCCTAAGCGTAAGCGATATCGAAAGCGCGATTCGCATCTCCGAGACTTTGCGAAAAAGACTGGAAGCAAACGAACGTGAGCCTTGAATTCCGCCCGCGAACACGATTTTTTCGCCTTGTCGCACTCATCGGTGTTTGCTTGGCAGTAATATCTTGCCCGCAAACCAACGCCCAGCAGAAGCCTGTCGCATTGCCCCCGGCGCTTGTCTTTCTAGCCACCGTCGATGCCACGATCGAGCAGGACATCCGCTATGCCTCTGCAAATAATTTTACGGGGCGCCCCGTGCCGGGATACGAAGCAGCCGAATGCATTTTGCTCAAGAACGTCGCCAGTGCCCTCGCCGAAGTACAGAATGATCTCGTCGAACGTGGCTTCTCGCTGAAAGTCTACGATTGCTATCGGCCGGAACGGGCAGTGAGAAACTTTGCTTCGTGGGTCCGCGCCGAAACGGAAGATGCCGCCGGCCGGCGTTTTCACCCTCGCATTCCCAAATCGAGCCTGACTTCTCGCGGGTTCATCGCGTCCACGTCCGATCACTCCAGGGGCATCGCCGTCGATCTCACCATTGTCGCGCTGCCCGCCCGAAAGAGTGCTCCGTTCGATCCCATGCACGACTACGCCCCATGCAACGGTCCCAAAGTCGAGCGGGCGCCTGACAACAGCGTCGACATGGGGACGGAATTCGACTGCTTCGATGCAAACAGCCACACCGGCTCAAGAGACGTCACACAGGACCAGCGCCGTGCACGTCCGATCCTCATCACCGCGATGACGCGGCGGGGCTTCGTGAGCTATCCCCGCGAATGGTGGCACTTCAGCATGCCAAGCAATGAAGCCGGCGGTCGCGCGTTCGATGTGCCCATCCCCCAGCGCCCACGATAACACCGCAAGCACGCCCCTACTTCCCCGTCCTCGGCTTCGGCCGCGAGACGCCACGAACACCACCGCCGGGCCCCGACAGGGGCACGCCCTTCGTCGTGAACTTCTGTACGCCGTGCTTGCTTCCCATCCGCTTGCCTTCGCCTCCCCCCAGCCCCGTTCCTGGCGGCTGCCAGTTCGGCACCAATTGATGTTTGCCGGGCCCGATCAGATCCGCGCGCCCCATCGACTTCAAGGCCTCCCGCAGCAACGGCCAGTTCTCCGCGTCGTGATATCTGAGGAACGCCTTGTGCAGACGCCGCTGGCGCATGCCGCGCACGGTCTCGACCTCCTCCGAACCGCCGCGACGCACCGCTTTGAGCGGGTTCTTGCCCGAGTGATACATCGCAGTCGCGAGCGCCATCGGCGACGGCAGGAAGTTCTGCACCTGATCGGCGCGATAGCCGTTCCTCTTCAGCCACAGCGCGAGGTTCATCATGTCCTCGTCGGTCGTGCCCGGATGCGCCGCGATGAAATACGGGATGAGAAAATACTTCTTGCCCGCACTCTGCACGGCGGCGTCGAACAGCTCCTTGAAACGGTCGTAGGTGCCGATACCCGGCTTCATCATCTTCGAGAGCGGCCCGCCCTCGGTGTGCTCAGGCGCGATCTTCAAATACCCGCCGACGTGATGCGCGACG
>CANJPN010000582.1 GCA_947475855.1 Bradyrhizobiaceae bacterium | reverse complement strand
TGTCATGGTCCGTGTCCGGATTTGCTTGGTTGTCGCAAACCCGAGCCATCTGTGATTCGGACCATGACCGCCCCCTCAGGGGCTGTGGACAGCGGGGAAGAAATTTTTTTGGCGCCCCGCGGCGTTGCGCTCCGGTCGGCCTACGGCCTCCCTACGCGCAACGCCGCGGGGCCCCTTGCCTCCCCCGCCTCGTACACCACGTCCTGGGACGCGCCCGCCGCCCCTCGCACTTCCAGCCTTCTTCGTCTTAAAGTGAGGAAGAGCTTGGGAAGCCGGTCCCCAACGGTCCAAGCTTGCACGCGACATGGCGTGCCCCCAGTCGCGAAACGCAAGATCCAACTCACACCGCTAGATCAGGATGCATCATGCCATCAGGCCGCCTCGACGTTCCGCCGATGAAATCCAAGGTACCGGCAGCTGAATGGAGCGCACGAGAAGACTTGGCAGCTCTCTACCGCGTCGCAGCGCATGTTGGCTGGCAGGACATCACCCTCAATCACTTCACGCTGCGGGTACCTGGCGCGCCCGACCGTTTCCTGATCAAGCCGACGGAAATGATGTTCGAGGAGGTCACTGCGTCCTCGCTGCTGTGCATCACGCTGAACGACGAGAAGGTCTACCCATCGCCGTTCGACAAATCGGCGGCCTCGTTCAACATCCACGGCACGTTGCTCAAGGCACGACCTGACATCAACTGCACGATGCACCTGCACACGAATGCAGGTGCGGCCCTTTCCACCCAGGAAGGCGGCCTCAAGTTTCTCTCGCAATACGCGATGCGCTTCTGGAACAAGGTATCCTATCATAACTACGAAGGTCTCGTTCACGGCGACGACCGCGCCGAGTGCGAAACGATGGCGAAAAACCTCGGCCGGAACTTCGTGCTGATCATGGTCAATCACGGCACGCTTGTTTGCGGCCGCTCGATAGGCGAAGCGTTTCTGTTCAACCACTTCCTCGAGCGGGCGGCAGAGATCCAGATGCAAGCCTTCGCAACGGGCCAGAAGCTGGTCGAGCCCGCGCCCGATGTCTGCGCAGCGATCGCACAGGGCTGGGGCGAGAACCGCCCGAACAGCCAGATCGTCGGCGGCCGGGATTGGGAAGCAGTGCGCCGCCAGATGGACCGTCTCGATCAGACCTACCGCGATTAAATCGACAAAACCGGCCGGGATCTCTCCCGGCCGGCTCGCTCCATCGCGCTGAAGTTCGCTGAAGGACTAAAGGTTGAAGTCCTGCTGGGTGAGCTGAACCTGCCCCTGGAGCTCGAGGTGGAAGTCGGCCCCACCATGCGAGTCCACGCCCGCCTCGACGATCGTCTTGCCCGATGCCTGATCGAAGTGCACCGCCAGTTCGCCCGCTCCCAACTGCTTGGAAGGATCGTACTGGACCATGTGGAAGGCTTGGTTGCCGGCCTGCCCGATATTGGCGTCGATCGTCGACAGGTCGATCTTGTCCACGCCATGTTGGAAGTCGGTGATCAGATCCGAGTTGCCCTTGGTCGAGTCCGACACCGAGTTGAAGTCGAACACGTCGCGTCCAGCGCCGCCCGTCAGCACATCCCGTCCTGCACCGCCGACGAGAAAGTCGTTGCCTTGGCCGCCGTTGAGGTAGTCATTACCGGAACCACCTTTCAGCATGTCAGCGCCGTTTCCGCCGTAGAGCTGGTCGTTACCCGAACCACCAAACATCTGGTCGTTGCCTTCACCGCCATAGAGCTTGTCGTTTCCTAGTCCACCATTGAGGTGATCATTCCCTGCATCGCCGCTGAGCGTGTCGTTGCCCTGGCCGCCGGACAGGTAGTCGTTGCCCTGACCGCCATAGACTTTGTCGTTGCCGGCATCGCCCTTCACGACATCATTGCCTGCGCCGCCATGGACGACGTCGTTCCCGTTTCCGCCATGCAGCCAGTCGTTCCCCGCACCGCCATCGATCTGATCGTTGCCGTTGCCGCCGTTGATGCGGTCGTTCCCGCCCAAACCGTTGAGGTGATCGTTGCCTGCTGTACCGTTGATGTTGTCGTTGCCGGCCGTACCCTGCTGGCCGTGGTTGCCGAAGATATCGCCGAGCTGCTTTCCGGCGTTGCCGATCCCGTCGAGCGCACCACCACCGAGGATGTCGCCGATCCCGGGCTTGTGATCGCCGCCGAGGATGTCGCCGATCGTTCCCGCGATGCCGCCAAGGCCACCCTCGCCGCCAACCTTGCCAGCGATATCGCCGATGATGTCACCGACCTTGTCGTTGCCTACGACATTCCCAATGACGTCGCCGATCTTGTCTCCAACGGAGCCGTGTCCGTCGACCTTGTGCAAGGCGTCGCCGATGAAGTCACCGACCTTGTCGCCGATGCCCGAACCGATGGCCGTCCCTACGGGGCCGCCGACGACCGTGCCGATGGCTCCACCGACGAATTTTCCTGCGCCACCAACGATGTCGCCAAGTGTACCGAAGAAGCTCATGGGAATTCTCCTGTTGCCGAATGTTTGAAGGTCCAAGTTCGCCGCCGAGGCCCTGGCGCTCGGCCCTGGGGTTCGTCTCGACTAAACGGAACCTACGTGGCAGCAGGCAGCCGCGCTGTTTCAACTGGAACAGGGCAGAGAAGATAGATGAGATTCCGGGTTGAACCCGCTGAAACTAAGCCAACGTGATCGCGGCTCTTGTGCCCGAAGGAAGCGGCGAAGGATCGACCTCGATCACGCCGTCGCGCAGGCGCACGCGGAATGTCGCGAGCTTTTCGGTAAATGGCGGCGGCGCGCAGCCATCCTCGAGCCGGTACTGATAGCCGTGCCAGGGGCAAGTCACGAGACCGTCGACGATGCAACCTTCCCCGAGCGGCCCGTTCTGATGCGCGCACAGGTTCGACAGCGCACCGATTTGGCGACCATCGCGAAACACCGCGATACGCTCGCCGCCTGGCGCCGATACGATCCGCGCCGCCTTGTCCTTGATCGTCTCCGGCCGCCCCACGATCAGCCAGCCATCATGAGCCAGCTCAGCGTTGCCATCGCCGCCCCGCATACCCAAACCCGCCAGGATATGCAGCCCCGACACCAGAACGAACGCCCCGCCGAACAAAGCCGGCACCAACCAATGCCGCTCGTGTTGCATCACGCCGAGCGCCACGTGCAGCATGACGAACCCGAATGCCGCATAGACGCCCATATGAAGCGCCTTCCACACGGGCGGCCCCAGAAACGCCAGCCAATAATCGTGACTCGTCGCTGCCATGAACGCGAGGATCAGCAGGGCCGCGATCCCCAGCACCTTGAACGGAAAGCCGATGAATTTCGAATAATCGGCCCACGTGGTCAGCTCTCCCCCAAGATTGCCGAGCGCACCTTGCACTGCGTACCACTCGACCATGAATGACGCATGCGCGAGAGCTGTGAGAAACATCAGCACGCCGAAGTGCCGGCGATTGTAGAGCAGCGGCAGAAAGCGCTGGTCGAGCCGAGCGAGTGGCCCGATGCAAAGGATCAGCGACAGCATCGTGAACGCGCACGCACCAAACGCCTTTAATCGCAGATCGATCCAGCCGAGCCGATCGGTTGGCGGATGCCCCGCGGCTGTGATCGTCATATGCACGCCGATGAACACGAACATGCCGGCGACCACCAACGCATCGTAGACGACCTTGCGGCGGTTCCAACTGACCGCCACGAATCCTGCGCTCATCTTAGGCGCCCCGTTGAATCATCGCCGCGCCAGACACTGCTGACCGAACCTGCAGCCGAATTGGCCGGCGGCGGCCGCATCACAAGTGCCGCCACGAACAACACACCAACGAACAGCGCGAGCAAAGGCCAGATCAATCGATGCGCCGCGCGATGCTTTCGCGTCATCGATGTGGCCCCTTGGCTGTCGAGACAGAGACACCAAGTCTGCCATTGAGCGAAACCCAGCGTATTGCTAGGAGCGGCCACAACAGAAAAGCCCCTGGCATCAGCAACAGCCGTGCGCCGACACTCAACTTCGCGCCCGGCAGCAGACGCGGTGCACCAAAGAACGCGAAAGCGACAGACACGATGGCCCCCACGCTTAGATAGAAGAGAAAAAGTTGGAAAATGAACATGGCAAGCCGCAACCGATGAGCAAAACTCTACAATTGGCGCCGGGCTTGGGCGGTCTGACGCCCCCGATCACCCGAACACCCGCTTGAAAATCGTATCG
>CANJPN010000581.1 GCA_947475855.1 Bradyrhizobiaceae bacterium | reverse complement strand
TGCCGGCACAACAAATTCAGTAGTCGTAGAAGAGACCAGAGACGCTCTCCTCGTTGGCTGTCCGCTTGATGGCCTCCCCAAGCAGATTGGCGATCGGCAGCACGCGAATGTTACGCGCTTTGCTGACGGCATCCGTCGGCTCGATCGAATCCGTGATCACCAACGACTTCAAACGCGAACTTTCGACCCGTTCGACTGCCGCCCCGGAAAGCACGCCATGCGTGATGTAGGCCATCACTTCCTTCGCGCCCGCCTCCAGCAGTACGTGGGCCGCATTGCATAGCGTGCCGCCAGAATCGACGATGTCGTCCACCAGGATGCAGCGCTTGCCCGACACGTCGCCGATCACGGTCATCGACTCGATCTCGCCGGGGCGCAGTCGCTGCTTGTCACAGATCGCAAGTGGCGCATTGATCCGCTTGGCAAGCGCCCGCGCGCGAACAACGCCGCCGACGTCCGGCGACACCACCATCAGATCGCCGATCTCGTACCGATCCTTGATGTCGCGCACCATCACCGGCGCCGCGAACAGATTATCGGTCGGAATATCGAAGAAACCTTGGATTTGGCCCGCATGCAGGTCCAAAGTCAGCACGCGATCGGCCCCGGCGCGCTCGATCAGGTTGGCGACGAGCTTGGCCGTGATCGGCGTTCGCGGACCGGGCTTGCGGTCCTGCCGCGCGTAGCCGAAGTAGGGCATGACGGCCGTAATCCGGCGGGCCGACGCGCGCTTGAGCGCATCGATCAGTATCAACAGCTCCATCAGATTGTCGTTCGCTGGATGCGACGTCGGTTGGATCACGAAAACATCCTCGCCGCGCACGTTGTCATGCAGTTCGACGAAGATCTCGCGATCTGCGAAGCGCTTGCAGACTCCCCGCGTCAGATCGACCTTCAGCTCCTTGGCGATCCCTTCGGCCAGAGGACGATTCGCATTTCCCGACACGAGCTTGATGCGCAATTTTTCGGCTCCATTTGCCTTCTTGCGTGGAACGCTCATGGCGCCGCCCTTTTCGATGATCGCGCGAGGCTCTTAGCAACGAGGCCCCGCACTGTAAATGGCGGGGCCTCGCAATTCACTTAGGCATTTCCGCAGGCTGTGCGCGGAGCATCACCAGATCCAGCAGCTCAGCCCCTGGCTCGTGCGACCTTCCCGCCGCCCGCGCGATGCTCGTCGATCAGCTGTTTGATCCGGCTGGCGGCCCCTTGCGCTGCGTCGCTCGCGATATTCCCCCACGAACCATCGAGCGCACCGGCCTGGATTTCGTTGTTCTGGCTGACCGTGGCCAGCAATCCACCCGATGGATCAGAGACGCCCCAGTCGATCTTGATCGATTGCTTGCCATCCTTGACCGCACCCGCGGAGACCTTACCTGCGACCGTATAGCCCTTCTGACCGGGATTGCCGCTGCTCACGCCCGCCTGCTGAAGTTCTTGCCGCATGGCATTGGCGAGAGCTGCATTGCCGTCGCCTGGAGCTCCGGTAACGGCCGGAATGAGAGCGACTAAGCCGCCGGGCGCCGCGCCCGAATTGATGCTGCCGGTGGTTGGTCCCGCGGCTGGAGCAACGGCTGCTGCCTGCTGAGGCGTCGCCATATTGGCGCCCGTACCTACCGGTGGCGCCATCGCTGTCGCCGGAGCCCCCGCCCCCGAAGCCGGTAGGCTCGCCAGGGTTGCCGACAGCGAAGCCGCCGTCTTGTCGGTGATCCTTTGAGACACCTCGGGAGTGACAGCCGACCAGGCGTCTCCGCCGGACGCGCCTTGGACCATCTCTTCGCCCTGAATTCGATTGACGCGCTTCCCTGATGAATCCGTGAGATCGAAGATGTAAGCCACCTTCGTCGCGGCCTTTTCGCGTGTCGCCACCATATAGCCGCGCAAAGTATAGCTGGCCGGATCCGAACCTTGCGCGATGCCGACCCGTTGCCGCTCGAGCGATCCGTTGAGTTGGCTCCCGACCTGCTTGCTCAATGCTTCCGGCGCACCCATGATAGGCGCAAGAGTGACGCGGTTCTGGCTGGTTGCCACAGGCGCCGCGGATGCCGGAGCCGCGTTGACGGCCTGCACATCCGACGTAGCTGTCGAATCGAGAAGGCCACCGGCGCTGCAGCCCGCAAGCGCCGCACCGAGAATTGCCGCACACATCAGCGAACCGAAGCGAACAGGCCGGGAGCCTGAACTCCCTGCGCTACCGACTGCTGTACCCTCAACGTTGATCGCAACAGCAATTTGCCGAGCCGCGACAGCGCATGTGGTCGTCATGAAGACGTCCCCCAATCTAATACCCGCTGTACTCCGGTGGCCGTCGTACGAACCTTGCGGCCAAGTCCTTCTATCCGGTACTCATCCATGCTGATTTGTAGTCCCGGCCCCCCGAACCGTAAAGCTCGGCAAGACCCCGCCAAGCCTCGAGACTGACCAAGATTGTGCATTGATTGCAATTTTCTGTGGATCTAACCGCTAAGCCAGAACAATGGCAGAGATTTGGCGACCGTAGTCCGGTTGTTTTAGCCGTGTTGTTCGCCGATAGCTGAAAAACAGCGATTCGTTGGTGAACGTGCAGGCCGATTGACGCTCGACCATCGCCAGGCCCGCCCCCTGGAGCCGCGCCTCCACGAACCCCGGCAGATCGAAATGCGGCCGCCCCGCCGGCTCATAACGCACGAAGAACCGGGCGTAGGCGGGATCCACTGCCGTGAATTGAGCCTCGAACTCAGGTCCGACCTCATACGACGCCTGATTGATGCACGGCCCCACCGCCGCACATATCCGCGAACGACGGGCGCCGAGCCCTTCCATCGCCTTGATCGTCGCTTCCAGAACACCGCCGAACGCGCCTCGCCAGCCCGAATGCGCCGCCGCCACGACCCCCGCTTCCGCGTCCGCGAACAGAACCGGCGTACAATCCGCGGCCAACGCCCCCACCACGACTCCCTTGGTCCGGGTCACCAGCGCATCGGCCTTCGGCAGCGCCTCGCGCGGCAATGGCCGGTCGATCACCAGCGCGGTCGCGCTGTGTACCTGATAAAGCGTGACGACCTGTTCGGCGTCCCGCTGGCCGAGCGCGACGGCCACGCGGCGGCGGTTCTCCGTTACGGCCTCGCGCCGGTCATCCGAGCCGTGCCCGCAGTTGAGCGAAGCGTAGATGCCCTCGGATACGCCGCCCATGCGGGTAAAAAACCCGTGCCGGATGCCCGGCAGGGCGGCGAGACAGCGGGCGGTGATCGGCTCGGTCAAGTCTCTCTCCAGCTCTGGACGGCGGCGGCTCGGTCGCCCGATCTAACGGGAGCCCGGGCGATTTGCCAACCCGGCCCATCGCCTCCGCCAGATTGGCGCAGCCTTCGAAATCTGGTTTCCTTCAATGAGGCTCCACCCCGAGGACGATCGCCCATGGCGAAGACATCGAAGCGCGCTCCCACCGCAACTGAGGCAACCGCGAGTAAGACAGCCGGCCTTGCCGCCACCGCCAAGGTCTTCGCCTTCGCTCCGGAAAAACCCGGCTCCCACACCGATGCCGAAAAGAAACTTCAGGCGGCCGGCTGCGAGATCGTTCAAGGCTCCGCCGGCTGGCACACACCGCAAGGCAATTCCGAGCACGAGATCGTCGCCATGGCACGCGGCGCGGATGCCATGATGGGAACATCGATCCGCTCGACGCCGATCACGCGCCGCATCATGGAGGCCGCACCCGACCTCCGCATCATCGCGAAATACACGATCGGCTACGACGATGTTGACGTAGATGCCGCCACCGAACTCGGCATCATCGTCACGCACAGCCCGACCGAAGCCAATTGGGGCGGCGTCGCCGAAGGCTCGATGGCCATGATGCTCGCGCTTCTGAAGAAGGTCCGCGAGCGCGACGAAGCGATGAAAGCCGGCAAATGGCGCACGGAGGACCTGCAGGGCACCTACATCGGGGCGCGCATGCAGGACGGTTATGAAGGAATAACCATCGGCATCGTCGGCCTTGGACGCATCGGCCGCCGCCTCACCGAACTGCTGAAGCCCTGGCGCGTCCGCATCCTCGCTTACGATCCCTATTGCGAGATCGCGCGCTTCACTCTCTCCGGCGTCGTTCGTTCCAACCTTGAAACGCTGCTCCGCGAATCCGACGTCGTCAGCCTCCATTGCACGCTCAATGAAACGTCGCGCCACCTGATGAACGCCAAGA
>CANJPN010000580.1 GCA_947475855.1 Bradyrhizobiaceae bacterium | reverse complement strand
TCGAGCTTGCGGCGTTTCCAGGCGTCGGGAATGACGCGCTTCGGGCGGCCCTGGACGAGGCACGCCTCCTCGACGAGATCGTCGATCGAGTTCAGCGCGAAAATCAGCGTGTCTTCGTGGACGAGCTTGCCGTCCTTCACCTTGGCTTCGACGCCTCCGATGATGACTTGCTTGCCGGGCACGACGCGGGAGATGGTCGAGGCGAAGACCTCGTTCAGCCAGGCTTGCGCACGCGCGCCGCCGAGCGGGCTCGATGCGATCGTCATGATCTTGATCGGTTTGTTCTTGAGCGGGCCGTCGTAGCCCGGGCGCGAGGCCCAATCGATCGCGTTCTTCAAGTGGCCGGGAATGCCATGGTTGTATTCCGGCGATACCACGACGATGCCGTCGCAGGCGATCACGGCGCGGCGCAGCGCTGCGACGCCGGCGGGGCCTTCGCCGATGTCGTGGTCCTCATTGTAGGGCGGGATGTCGTCGAGGGGCACGATCTCCATCTCGATATCCGGCGTCAGCCCTCCCTTCAGCGTGCGCAGGATCGCCGTCGAGTTCGATGCGCGGCGCAGGCTGCCGGACAGACCGAGGAGCTTGAAGCGTTGATGTTGCGGCACGTCCATCGACGCCTCCCGAGAAGTCGCAGTTGGCTGGTTCGGGTGCGTCTATAGGTGACGGCGTGCGCGTGGTCCACTGGGCGTGCGAGACGAGGGGAAGCTGGCGGGTCGGTCGCGCGCAAACCGCCATGGACAATCCTTGTATTGTGGCGGGTTACGCGGCAATGCCGCTAACCCGCCCTACGGGTCAGTTACTCTGCCGCGAACTGCTGCTTATGGCTCGCCAGGACCTGATCGGCGAGCTTGCCGGTCAGCTCCGAAAGGTGGTCGAAGGCCGCGGTGAACGAGCCGACGCCGGCCGTCGCCGAGCGCAGCTCCACGATCAGATCGTCCATCTCGGACGACGGGATCTGTGCGTTGACCAGATCCCATCCGGGCCAGCCCTCGCGCGGGTAGAAGCCCTGGATGCGGCCACGACGTTGCGAGACGATACCGGTCACCGTCGCCGTGGCATCATTGGGCACCGCGATCTGGACCTGCATCACCGGCTCGAGCAATACCGGGCTGCATCTGGGCATGCCGTCCGTCATGGCGATGCGCCCCGCCTGGCGGAAGGCCATGTCGGAGCTGTCCACGGAATGGAAGCTACCGTCCTTCAACGTGACGGCGACATCCACGACGGGGAAACCGAGCGGGCCGGACTTCAAATAGTCAGAGACGCCGATCTCGACCGAGGGAATGTACTGCCGTGGCACCGCGCCGCCGACGACTTTTTCGCCGAACTGGAAGCCGGAGCCGCGCGGCAGCGGCTGAATCTCCACTACGACATCGCCGAACTGGCCGTGACCACCCGACTGCTTCTTGTGGCGGCCTCGTATGGTCGTGCCTTCACGGATCGTCTCCTTGTAGGGCACGAGGCGCGGCCGCTTCTCGACAGCGACGCCGTACTTGCGAGCCAACCGTTCCAGCGCGACGCGAAGGTGCATCTCGCCCTGGCCCAGCAGGAGAAGCTGGTGCGTATCAGCGTTGTTTTCGACGCGAATGCCGCTGTCCTCTTCCATCAGCTTTGCAAGCGCCGTGGACATCTTGACCTCGTCCTTGCGCTCCTTGACGCTGATGGCAACGCCGTAGACGGGCGGCAATACCTCCGGCGCTTCGATGGCCTGGACCGCATCGCCATCGGCGCTCATCGTGTCGCCGGTCTTGGCGTGTTCCAAGCGACCGAGGGCCACGACTTCGCCGGCGCCGGCCGTGCCACGCTTTGTCGATTGCGCGCCCACGAGCGAGAAGACGCCAGCTACGCGGTCCTCGCCGTTGGGGCCTGAAAGCGTAGTTCCGTCGCCTACCTCGCCGGAGAGAACACGTGCGACGGAGAGTTTTCCTCCGTGTGCCGAGTATGTCGTCTTGAGCACGTGGACCAGCGATTTTGGATCGTCGAGCCCGAGACGCTTCACCGTATCGCCGACAAACGGCACTTCGTGGCGCAAGACCTTCAGCAGTCTAACGATACCGTTGCCGTTCTCCGCCGAACCCAGCAGCACGGGCACGATCAAGCCTTCGCGGAACTCGCGGACGAGATCGTCGAACACCCGATCGCGCGCTGGCTCCATATCAGAAAGAAGCTGTTCCATCAGTTCGTCGTCATAGTCCGCAAGCTGCTCCAACATGTGGAAGCGGGCTTCTTTCTTCCGCTCGGCGATCGAATTCGGCGCCTCGATGATCTCCGACGGAGCATGCTCGCGATAAACGAAAGCGCGATCCAGCGCGAGATCGACGAAGCCCGTCGCGATTCCGTTATCCCAGATCGGAATCTGGCGCAGAACAAGCGGCTTCGAACTGGCAGGCTGCAATTCGGCGAGCACATCGCGCACGCGCGTGTCGAAACTGTCGATCTTATTCAGGAACAGCGCGTGAGGAAGCCCGAGATCTTCAAGCTGCTTGAGGATCACCTGGAGCGAAGGTACGCGCTTTGGATCTGGCTCGCATACTACGATCGCGGCGTCTGCGATTGCCAAGACGTTTGCTGCCTCGTGCTGGAACTCGATCGAGCCGGGACAGTCGATGAAGGTGAAGCGGTCTCCGAGATATTCGCAATCGGCGATGTTCAGCTCGACGCTCATGCCGTGCTCGCGCGCTTCCTGATTGGCGTCGCCAACCGTCGTCTTGTCCTTGATTTTTCCTTGGCGGGTGATGACGCCGGCTCGCGCGAGGATCGCCTCGAGAAGGGTCGTCTTGCCACTGAGGTAGGGCCCGATCAAAGCGATGCAGCGGGCACTGCGGATCCGGCCATTGCCGTTCGATCCACTGGATTGCGCCATGGGTTCCTCCATCTTTTTCAGGCATGCGGACGCGAAGCCGCGCCCGCGCCTGGAGAAGGACGCGGCAAGCTCATGTTGTCCCTGCTGGAGGGCGAAGGCAAGACAGAACTGTGACAGTTAGGAATCGTGCGACGAAAGCGAGAACCGCAATCGAAAACACATGCGGCGCCGATACACGCTGCAGTGCTGCCTCGCGACTTTTCAGCTGCGATCTGTCCTCGTGCTCAATAGGGCTTGTCGCCTTCGATGCCAACGCGGCGCAGCAAACGGCGCTCGGAAGCAGGAAAATCCGTGCGGGCGTGCTGGGTGCAGCGGTTGTCCCACAGGACAACATCGCCGACGCGCCAAACGTGCTCGTAGGTGAACTCGGGACATTCGCAAAGGTCCCACAGCCGGGCGAGGATCGCATCACTCTCCTTCGCCGGCAGACCAACGATATGCTGGGACATCAGGCGATTGACGAAGATGCCCTTGCGGCCAGTCTCCGGATGCGTGCGAACCACGGGATGCTTGTAGTGTGGCCCCTTCGAGGGATCGAAACGGCCGGTGCGCACCTGTGTCTCGTAGTCGAATGCATTGAGTGCCGTGAGGCCCGACAGCCGCCGCTTCTCATCGCGGGAAAGCGCGTCATAGGCTGCGTAGGTGCTGGAGAACTTGGTATTGCCACCGGTCGATGGCAGTTCGACCGCATAGAGGATCGCGCCCATCAATGGCTTTTCAAGGTAGATGCTGTCGGCGTGAAACTGAAGCTCGCCGTCAGGGAGCACACCAATCAGTTGGCCGTTCTCGCGAACGTTCGAGATCAGCATCACATTAGGGTTTGCCTGCTTCATGGATCGTGAGCCGACCGGCTCGCCGAACATGCGTGCGAAGCGGACCTGATCGTCATCGGTGAGGGTTTGGTCCCGAAACAGCAGGACCTGATGTTGGAGCCAGGCCAAGCGGACGGCGGCCACGACTTCAGGCGCAAGTTCGCGTGAGAGATCGAGGCCGATGACCTCGCCGCCAATGTGAGGCGAGAGACGGCGCACGGCGAATGGAACGCCATTCGCTTCAGTCCCAGAAACCACGTCGCCCATGCGTTTCCTCCCCCTGTTCGAAGGCCGAGTCCCGGCGAGATCGTATGCCAGCGGGCAACCAGGTCAACGGTCCCTGATCAACCTCATTCCCCGGCTAGCGTCGGGCGGAGCCGGTGGAACGCGACCCTTGGCGCGTCGGCCAGGGCCCTGGCAATGGCATCGGCGCACCGCAACAGGGTCTCGCGTGCATGCCGGACGACCTTGCCGACGGAGTTGAGCAGGAGGAAGCG
>CANJPN010000579.1 GCA_947475855.1 Bradyrhizobiaceae bacterium | reverse complement strand
GTGTCGATCAAGTCGACTATGGGCCCTGGCCTGAAGGTCGATCAGAACACGGTCATCGGCGCTCGGGCGCCGGCGTAAGGATTTGCCTCTTCCCTCGCCTGGCGAGGGAGGAGGAAGAGGGAAAAGGGGTTGCGGCTCGCACTTCCGTGTGTGTGGCGGCCTTTCTTCCCGGCCCGGTGCAAAAGCCGTCGATGGCTGACGCATCGGGTAGACTGCCTGTCCGAGATTGCAGGTGCTGCCAAGGGCCTTTTCCGCGGCGGCATAATCGTATGGCCTGCATGAGACGGGAGTGGAGTTTTCACATGGGGCATGCTGTCCGGGAATTCCCGGTGAGCGTCTCGTGCGGTTCGAACCTCTTGGGTCGCATCCGGCTGGGCCTCGTGTCCGACTGGATTAGGACAGGTACAGCAGCGCCGTCAGAAGTCCCGGCTTAGGCTGGGGTGTCGGGCGGCAGGGTGCAACCCGCGGACGGAGGACCTCCTCCATTCGCAATCAGGAGTAGTGCTGGTGGATAGAGCTGCGAAAGCAGAGCTCGTGACGAGCCTCCACGGCGTCTTCAAGGACGCCGGAGCGGTTGTCGTCGCCCACTATGCCGGCATGACGGTCGCTCAGATGACCGACTACCGCAAACGCATGGCGGAAGCGGGTGGTAAGGTCAAAGTGGCGAAGAACAAGCTGGCACAGCTTGCGCTGAAGGATACCGACGCGGCTGGGATCTCTGGTCTTTTCAAGGGGCAAACTGTCATTGCCTACTCGAAGGATCCGATCGCGGCAGCGCGGATTGCCATCAAGTACGCAAAGGATAACGACAAGCTCGTGATCCTCGGCGGCTCGATGGGCAAGACCGTCCTTGATGCCAAGGGCGTCAAAGCGCTTGCTGACCTGCCTTCTCTGGACGAGCTGAGAGCAAAGCTCATCGGCCTCCTCAACGCGCCGGCGACGAAGATCGCCCGCACGGTGAAGGAGCCCGGTGGCAAACTCGCGCGCGTCATACAGGCGAAGGCCGGCCAAGGTGGATGAGACGAGCCCGTTCGGTGCGATCCGGCCAAAAGCCGCAGCGCCGAACGAACCAAACGAGAGGCGGCCTTACCGGCCCCTCGCGAAACGAGCACACGGCTGGCAGACCCGGCCGTTCAACCCAAACCAGAAGTTCGAACACGAAGGAATTTAACCATGACCGATCTCTCCAAGATCGTCGACGAGCTTTCCAAGCTGACCGTTCTCGAGGCCGCCGATCTGGCCAAGATGCTCGAAGAGAAGTGGGGCGTATCCGCTGCCGCTGCTGTTGCCGTGGCTGCTGCACCTGCCGCTGCCGCTGCTGCTGTCGAAGAGCAGACGGAGTTCTCCGTGATCCTCGTCTCCGGCGGTGACAAGAAGATCAACGTCATCAAGGAAGTCCGGGCCATCACGGGCCTCGGCCTGAAGGAAGCCAAGGACCTCGTCGAGGCCGGTGGCAAGGCCGTGAAGGAAGGCGTGTCCAAGGACGACGCTGCCAAGATGAAGAAGCAGCTCGAGGACGCGGGCGCGAAGGTCGAAGTCAAGTAACGCACCTGATCCCTCTCTCCGTTTTCCGCGGGGAGAGGGTCGGGGTAAGGGGCGGTCGCAAGCCGGACGCCCTTTTCCCCGGCCCCGATGCCGAAGTCCGACTACCGTAGAGACGATGTGGGTCTCGCCGCCCACCATGAGCCAGCAAGGAGCGAACATGGCTGAGAATTTCAACGGCCGCAGGCGCATCCGCAAGAAGTTCGGTCGCATCATCGAAATCGCGAAGATGCCGAACCTCATTGAGGTGCAGAAGAGCTCCTACGACGACTTCCTGATGGTCAAGGAACCGCCGGGCGGACGCTCGATCGACTTCGGTATCCAGGCCGTCTTCAAGTCCGTCTTCCCGATTTCCGACTTCTCCGGAAAGTCGATGCTTGAGTTCGTGCGCTACGATTTCGAGCCGCCGAAGTTTGACGTCGACGAGTGCATGCAGCGCGATCTCACGTATGCCGCGCCGCTGAAGGTACGCCTGCGCCTGATCGTGTTCGATGTGAACGAGGAGACGGGCTCGAAGTCCGTCAAGGAGTTCAAGGAGCAGGACGTGTACATGGGCGACATGCCGCTCATGACGCCGAACGGCACATTCATAATCAATGGCACCGAGCGCGTCATCGTTTCCCAGATGCACCGTTCGCCGGGCGTGTTCTTCGACCACGACCGCGGCCGCACGCACGTCTCCGGCAAACTCCTGTTCGCAGCCCGCATCATTCCGTATCGCGGTAGCTGGCTGGACTTCGAGTTCGACGCCAAGGATATCGTCTACGTTCGCATCGATCGCCGCAGGAAGCTGCCGGTGACGACGATGCTCTACGCGCTCGGCCTCGACGACGAGGAGATCCTCTCCACGTTCTACAAGTCGATTCCGATCAAGGACTCCAAGCGCGGTTGGCGCATGCCCTTCATGGCGGAGAAGATGCGCGGCACGGCGCCCGTGTCCGATCTCGCCGACGCCAAGACCGGCGAAGTCGTGGTCAAGGCCGGTGACAAGATCTCGGCTCGCCGGGCGCGCGAGTTGGCTCAGGAAGGCCTGAAGGAGATCCTGGTCTCCTCCGAAGATCTCTCCGGTCGTTACATTGCCGAGGACATCGTTGATCTGGCCACCGGCAAGATCTTCGCCGAGGCAGGTTCCGAGCTGGACGAGAAGCTGCTCGCCGAACTCAAGGACCAGAAGGTCAAGGAGTTCCACATCCTCGATATCGACCACGTGTCGGTCGGACCGTTCATTCGCAACACCCTCAACCTGGATAAGAACGCAAACCAGGACGAGGCGCTGATGGACATCTACCGCATCATGCGTCCGGGCGAGCCCCCGACCATCGAGGCGGCGACCGCGCTGTTCGGCGGTCTGTTCTTTGATTCTGAGCGCTACGACCTTTCTGCGGTTGGTCGCGTGAAGATGAACATGCGCCTGGGTGAAGTCGCTGGCTTCGAAGCAGCAGAGGACACGGTTCGCATTCTGCGCCGCGACGACATTCTCGCGGTTGTCCGTACCCTCGTCGACCTACGCGACGGCAAAGGCCAGATCGACGACATCGACCATCTCGGCAACCGCCGCGTGCGCTCGGTCGGCGAGCTGATGGAAAACCAGTATCGCGTCGGCCTGCTCCGCATGGAGCGCGCGATCAAGGAGCGCATGAGCTCCGTCGATATCGACACGGTGATGCCGCAGGATTTGATCAACGCCAAACCCGCGGCCGCGGCTGTGCGTGAGTTCTTCGGCTCCTCGCAGCTCTCGCAGTTCATGGACCAGACCAATCCGCTCTCCGAGATCACGCACAAGCGGCGTCTTTCGGCGCTTGGCCCTGGCGGTCTGACGCGCGAGCGTGCCGGCTTCGAGGTGCGCGACGTGCATCCGACGCACTACGGCCGCATCTGCCCGATCGAAACGCCGGAAGGCCCGAACATCGGTCTGATCAACTCACTCGCGACCTTCGCGCGCGTCAACAAGTATGGCTTCATCGAGAGCCCCTACCGCAAGGTGGTGGATGGCAAGATGACCAGCGAGGTGCTGTATCTTTCCGCGATGGAGGAAATGCGCCACCACGTCGCCCAGGCCAACGCGACGGTCGATGCTCAGGGCAAGCTCACGGACGAACTCATCACGTGCCGCTATCAAGGCGACGTGTTGCTCGTTCCGCGTGACCGCGTCGATTACATCGACGTGTCGCCCAAGCAGCTCGTCTCGGTCGCGGCGGCGCTCATCCCGTTCCTCGAGAACGACGACGCCAACCGCGCCCTCATGGGCTCGAACATGCAGCGGCAGGCCGTGCCCTTGCTCCGTGCCGAGGCGCCGCTCGTCGGCACCGGCATGGAAGAGGTCGTTGCCCGTGACTCCGGTGCGGCCATCGCGGCCCGCCGTGCGGGCGTCGTCGACCAGGTCGACGCAACCCGTATCGTCGTCAGCGCCACGCAGGAGGAGGATCCCTCCAAGCCCGGCGTCGACATCTACCGCTTGCGCAAGTTCCAGCGCTCGAACCAGTCGACGTGCATCAACCAGCGTCCGCTGGTCAACGTAGGCGACATCGTTGCAGCCGGCGAAATCGTTGCCGACGGTCCCTCGACCGATCTCGGCGATCTCGCACTCGGCAAGAACGTGCTCGTCGCGTTCATGCCGTGGATGGGCTACAACTTC
>CANJPN010000578.1 GCA_947475855.1 Bradyrhizobiaceae bacterium | reverse complement strand
GCATCATCGCGAGACTAAAGGCACGCTCGCCTGACAACGCCACGCTGCCAAGAGACCTCGCCTGGTTCGATGGCCAGATCGCGGCGCTGAGCAAGTAACCGCATTGCACCTAACTCTTTCCTTTTTGTCCCAATTGGTAAGAGTCCGGCCCTTGGCCGCGTGATTTGCCCAGGGAACGCGAGGCCACGACTGCCGCCACCAGCAGCCGTAAGGGTAAGAGTTCACGCTAGTCCTTGTGGCATCTGGGACTGCTAGTTGTTGGCCCTCTTCAATCGCTTTGCAGGGAGCATAAATTCGAGCCACAATCTGTCGGATGGTAAAGTCTCGCCGTTCGGCCAATCAGACACCTGATCTCTTTGAGGCCGCTCCATCGCGGGCGGAGCCGATGAAATCGCATTCTGTTTCGCCGGCGAGGAAACCTCTTATCCTGCCGGCCGATCTAGGGTCGGCGCTCCGCCAGTTGACGGACACGGATCTTAAACAGCTCGCGGCTTCCGTTACCGCCGAGTTGGAGAGACGGAACCCGCCGGTCGCAACACCGGCTCCGCCACCGGCGCGCTACAGTGCGAGTTCTTCGTCGCAGTCCAAGACGACGCCTGGCTCGCGGGTACCGGATCTTGGCCCGGCTCCGCTCACGACTGCCAAGCTTCACGCGATCCGCGCGGCACTTGGCGCAGGCATCAAGCCGACAGTCATTGCGCGCCAGTTCGGTGTAAGCCAAACCGCAATCCGGGACGCGCTAGCCCAGATCAAGAGGAAGTAGGGCTCGCATCGGGTGAACGCCCAAGGTCGGATTGGTGCGAATATCAGGATGTTCGCAGAGCCGCGCGATGGCTGAAACCGCTCGTCATTTTCTGGCACGAGACTGCGTTGCGAAATTCGCGATCACAGGATCGCTTCGAGCCCCTTGGCTTTGACGAGAGCCAACAGCTTTAGGGAGGGGCCGGAGGGGCGCTTCTCGCCGCGCTCCCATTCGCCGACGAGCTTCACCGCCACGTTGAGGTGGCGGGCCATGACCGCTTGGCTCACGCCTTCGCGCTCCCGCAGGGCGACGACCTCCTTGGCCGACAGCTTCTCGACCGTCGTCAGACACGACGCATCGAACTCGCGCATCGTCTTCTTGTCGATCACGCCAACATCGTGCGCGTCGGCCATCGCCTCGTGCACGGCCGCCAAAATCTTGCTCTTGTAGGTCTTACTCATCGCACTCAACCTCCTTCCATTTTTCGGCCGCCACCAATACGGCCACGTCATCGTCAGTCCAGCTCAGCATCTCGGCCGCTGCCTTGCGCAGGTTCTTCAACTCGTCGTCATCGATGTTGTCCTGATCGTTCTTGGCAAAGCCGAACAGAAACACCGACCGTGTCTTCGACCGGTACGCGATCAAGGTTCGATAGCCGCCGGAGCGGCCCTGTCCCGGCCGCGCGACCCGCTGCTTGATGACGTGGCCGCCGAGGTCAGCATCGATCAGGCCGCGATCAGCACGCGCAATGGCGTCGCACAACTGTGCATCCTCAATCCGCTCCTTGCGGGCAAAGCGCCCGAAGGCTCGCGTCGTGAAAATCCGCACCGTCTCTCCCGTTCTCGTTGTCTGGCGGAATATACTACCCTAGGGGGAGTAATTCAAGGATCGTGCGAGTACACCGCGATACGGTGCAAAAACCTGCGTATTTGCAACATCCCTACACCCAGCCTGAAATTCGATCGTTGACCCCCGCAAACGTGTTGCAAAACTATGGTGCAAAATATATGGTGCAGAACTAACACCGATTTTAGGTTTTTGCACCATGAAACTCGGCTACGCCCGCGTCTCGACCGACGAGCAGGAGACCCACCTGCAAACCGACGCCCTAAAGGGCGCGGGGTGCGATCGGATCTATGAGGAGAAGGCGTCCGGCGCCAAGGCCGACCGGCCAGAGCTGATGCGGCTGCTCGACAACGCTCGCAAGGGCGACGTGGTGATCGTCTGGAAGATGGATCGCCTCGGGCGCTCGCTATTGCACCTGATCGAGACCGTGAACCAGCTGAACGAACGCGGCGTGCAACTGCGCTCGCTGACCGAGAACCTGATCGACACCACCACGCCGTCCGGCAAGCTGGTGTTCGGCATCTTTGGGCTGATGGCCGAGTTCGAGCGCGACATGCTGCGCCAGAGAACCAACGCCGGACTTGCAGCAGCCCGCAAGCGCGGGCGCGTCGGCGGTCGGCCCAAGAGCATCGACGCGGCGGATTTGAAGAAGGCGTGCGTGATGCTCGCATCCGGCGACTACACCAAGACCGAGGTCGCCGCCGAGCTGGGCGTGTCGCGGCATACGCTGTGGCGTGCGCTCTCACCGGAGGATCGATCATGATCGTGCTGACGCGAACCGACCACGACCGCAACATGCACCGCTTCTATGCGCTCGACATCGCCCCGACGTTGTTCGGCGAGTGGTCATTGATCACCGAATGGGGCCGCATCGGCTCGTCCGGCCTGGTTCGGCGCCACCACTTCGCTGACGAGGCGTCAGCCAGCGCCGCACTGGCCGCGGGCCTCTCGATCAAGCAACGTCGGGGCTACCAAAGCAAAAGGACCGAAGGCGATTGCCCAGGTCCCTGCTCGATTTGACGACGGCACCACACGCAAGACAGCACAGCGGAAGCCCAGGCGCCGTGCTTGCCGCGACGGCCCGGCCCGACTATCGTGGCCATGTCCGAAGCTGGGAGAGAACCGACCGTGTTCGACGCGGTGGATCGATCCACGGTTTTGCCGAGTAGGCCCGGGGAATTTCACCCCGAGCCTCTCACAGATTCCGGACTTGATACTCTCGCATCATCCGGCTCGTGCCACCGCGCGACGGCTGCCGCCGTCCACTGAACAAGAGGGCTCCTCCGGGCGAACCCGTTGGCCCAATCCAGTTGCGATGACCCACCCCCTTCGCTCCACGGCCATTACAGCCGCTTCATCGCTACTACGAGGCGGTCCGCCCCTCTCCGACGCATCGGTACTTTCGGCCTCGCGGTTGTAGCCGCTTGCGCCTTTTCCCTTGGCATCGCCGGCAAGGTTCTCACGTTCCGTACCAGAGCCTGGTCGAGCTTCACGCTGCCTACACGCCGGATGCCGCTCGGTCCGTATCAGGACATCGCCCGAGCTGATCTCGCAGGAAGGGTCACCCCGCGATTTTGACATCACCTAATCCGCTTTCGACGCTTCAGAAGCAGTTCGCTTGCGCTCGTCTCTCTCGACCGTGCCTGTCGGGATCATAGCCCCGACTTTTCCATGACGCTCACCACCACGGCTTTTGACCGCAGCAGCTCACGGTGGCTTGGGATCAGCGACCTGATCGCCGAACCCGGAGGGCCTACCTCCATCTCCAGTACAGTTGCGCAGCGCCGTTTGGACCGGCGATACTCGTGACACAAGACCCACTGCTGAACTCGTGATCGGGTTGTTGATGCGGTAGTTTGATGGCATGCTCCTGAGCGGCCGGCGCGGCCAGTGGGGGTTGTTTGATGATACGCCGCTCAAGCTTCTGTCTGGCAGTTGTTGCAACGTCCATCGGCGCAGGTGCAAACGCGGTCCTTGCTAGGGAGCAGCTGATCACGGGAACGGGATTTGCGATCACTTCAGACGGGTTCCTGATTACAAACGAGCACGTCGTGGAGGGATGCGCTCAAGTCCAATTGCTGCGCGACGGACGACGCATTGCCGCGACCGTCATGTCGGTAGATACCAAAGTTGACCTCGCTCTTCTCAAGGTCGCGGTACCGCTGCAAGACTTCGTGAAGTTGCGAAGCGCGCCGGCGGTCCGTCTTGGGGAGCAAGCAATTTCCTTCGGTTACCCGCTCGCAGGAATGCTGACCACTGACGGAAATCTAACGATCGGCAACGTCAGCGCGTTACGCGGCCCAGGCAACAGTCCAGTTCACATCCAGGTGACGACGCCTATCCAAGCGGGTAACAGTGGCGGCCCGATGCTCGACGCGAGTGGCAACCTTGTCGGAGTGACTGTCGCGAAGCTGAAGGACGGGTTTGCGCAGAACGTGAACTTCGCTATCTCAGTGGCTCTGTTCCGTTCCAATGTAGCGCTATCCTCTAAGCCAAGGCGCCAGCCAGACAGGATCGCGGCGTGAGCTCGTGTCCGTCGCGCTCGATCATGCGGCGCCAGCCGAGGTAGCTCGGCAGATATTTCGACGCCACGCCTTTGAAG
>CANJPN010000577.1 GCA_947475855.1 Bradyrhizobiaceae bacterium | reverse complement strand
GCCGCCGGGGGTGGTCCGCCGTCGGTCGGGCTCCCGCCCTCCCGCCGTCAGACCACCCCCGGCACAGTCTCATCCTGATTGACGCTGGTTCTCACCTTGATTGTCGCGCTGCATGATCGCGTCGTCCATCCTGGTGTCGCGGGCATTGGCGCCGATTGAGATTGCTATCGCGAATTGGCGCGGGTTCATCGGCGCCCGGCAGAGTTTCGCGCGGCTATCGTTGCAATTGCAGAGTTTGCCGGAGGTGCGAGAGAGCCTGGCGCTCCCGAAACCAGAGGCGAGGCTCGACGTCGAAGGCTTGTTCGTCGGCGCACCCGGGCAGGGCCAGCCGGTGGTGGGGAATGCGGGTTTTGCGCTCACGAAGGGGAATGCGCTCGGCATCATCGGTCCTTCTGGGAGTGGCAAGTCCACACTCGTCCGCGCCATCATCGGCGCATGGCCGGCGCTGCGCGGGACTGTGCGGCTCGACGGCGCCGCGCTCGATCAATGGGCTCCGGACGAACTGGGCTTGCACATCGGCTATCTGCCGCAGGAATTCGAGCTGATCGATGGCACCGTTGCTGAGAATATATCCCGGTTCGAGCCCAATGCGCCGGCGGAGCTCGTGATCGATGCTGCGCGCAAGGCTGGCGTGCACGATCTCGTTGTGCGGCTGCCGAATGGCTATGAGACGCGGATCGGAGAATCCGGTGCGGGGCTCTCGGCCGGACAGCGCCAGCGCGTCGCGTTGGCGCGTGCGCTCTATCGAGATCCGTTCCTCGTGGTGCTGGACGAGCCCAATTCAAATCTCGACAACGAAGGGGATCGCGCGCTCGAGAATGCGATCGTCGGAGTGCGACGGCGCGGCGGTATCGTGCTGATCGTCGCGCATCGGCCGTCCGTGTTGGCCAACGTCGATTACCTCCTGCACATGACGGCGGGGCAGTCGCCTGTATTTGGCACGAAGGCCGAGATCATGAAGCGGCTGACCGACCAACATGCAGCCGCGAAATCTGGCTGGTCTGCCGGTGGGCCGGTCGGCGACGCGATCGCCCAAGTACAAGCGGCAATGGCGAATGGGGGAGCCGGTATCGTACCGCGCCTCAAGATCATTCCCGACGGCCAGTGAAGGAGAGCATCACCATGGCGGTCGAGAAAGTCGCTCAGGCGGCGAGCAAATCGTCTCTTCAGTACCGCAAGGTGCCCGACGATCTGCGCGCGCATGTCGTCATGGGTCTTGCTACGGTCATGCTGCTGGTTGGCGGGCTCGGAGTTTGGGCCGGGACGACACAGTTGGCTGGCGCGGTGATCGGCGCCGGTACGGTCGTCGTCGACAGTCATGTGAAAAAAGTTCAGCACTCAGTCGGCGGGATCGTCGGAGAAATCCGGGTGCGAGAAGGTGCACGGGTCAAAGAAGGCGATGTCGTCGTTCGCCTGGACGACACGATCACGCGCGCCAGTCTTGGGATCGTGTCCAGTCAGCTCAACGAGCTCGAGGTCAAGAAGAGCCGGCTGATCGCGGAGCGCGACGGGGAGCCGGATCTGGTCATGTCGTCGAGCCTTGCTTCGCGTCTGGAGATGGCGGAGGTGGCGCAATCGGTCGCGTCGGAGCGGCGTCTGATGCAGAGCCGGTCGTTGAGCAGGGCCGGGCAGAAGTCTCAGCTCAAGGAGCGGCTGAACCAGCTCGGCGAGGAGATCACCGGTATCCAAGGCCAGCACAATGCCAAAATGAAGGAGCTCGAGTTCATCAACGTCGAGCTACAGGAGATCGAGAAACTCTGGCTGAAGAATCTCGCGCCGTTGTCCAAGCGGATCCAGCTCAACCGGGAGGCGACGCGGATCGAAGGTGAGGGGGGGCATCTTCTCTCGAGCATGGCGCAGGCCCGACTGAAGATTGCTGAGACCAAGTTGCAAGTGATCCAGCTCGACAGCGATCTCAAGACAGAGGTGTCGAAAGAGCTGCGCGAGGTGCAATCGAAGATCGCGGAGCTGAGCGAGCGACGGCTCGCTGCCGAGGACCAGTTGCGGAGGATCGATCTCAGGGCGCCGCATTCCGGCTACGTTCACATGCTGTCCGCGCATACCGTCGGGGGCGTCATCAATGCCGGCGAGCAGGTCATGCTGATCGTTCCATTCGACGAAGCCCTGGTGCTCGATGTGAAGATCGGGCCGCAGGACATTTCGCAAGTCCGGGCGGGGCAGGAGGCGATCGTGCGCCTCACCTCGTTCAACATGCGCACGACGCCTGAACTCAAGGGCGTGGTCTCGCGGGTGTCTGCTGATCTGACGCGGGAACCACAGTCGGAAAGGGTCTACTTCACGGCGCGGGTCACGCTGAGCGAGGACCAGTTGAAGCTGATCGGCGATCAACGACTGCAGCCTGGGCTGCCAGCGGAAGTCTATATCCAGACGGAGTCGCGCACGGTTGCGTCATATCTGATGAAGCCTCTTGCAGACCAGATCGCAAGGGCGTTCAAAGAGCGCTGAGAAGGGCGAATTGGACGCGGGAGTTCGGATGGCTTTGGGTCTGCGCCTGCCCGGCTTCGATCGGCATCCACGAGGGCTCGCCCAACTGTTTTCCACGGAGCTCTGGGAGCGCTTCTCGTACTACGGGATGCGCGCGCTGCTGGTGCTCTATCTGACGGCACCCGCTATCGAAGGCGGGCTGGGATTTTCTACCGAGAGTGCGGGGCGCGTCTACGGCAACTACACGATGGCCGTATATCTGCTGGCGATTCCAGGTGGGTTTCTGGCTGACGCCGTCCTGGGCGCACGGCGCGCCGTGATCTGGGGCGGCCTGATGATCATGTGCGGTCATTTCTCGCTCGCGGTGCCGACGCTGGCTTCATTCTACGCCGGTCTCGTGCTGATCGCGCTGGGCTCAGGGCTATTCAAGCCGAGCATATCCGCGCTGGTCGGGGCGCTCTATTCGCGCGATGACGAGCGGCGCGATGCGGGTTTTTCGATTTTCTACATGGGGATCAACATCGGCGCATTCCTTGCCCCGCTCGTAACCGGTTTTCTTGCGCAGAGTGCGTGGTTCAAGGCGTGGCTCTCGGCGCGCGGTTTCGATCCGGCGATGTCATGGCACTGGGGGTTCGCGGCGGCAGGGATCGGCATGTTCGTCGCGATGGTTTCATTCGGCTGGCGTGCAAAAGGCATCGCGGTGTTGGCAGAGACGACGCCGCAACGCAGTTCGCGGGCGGGCATGCAGGCTGCGGCGATCTGCTTGGGCTCTGCGGTGCTTCTGGTCGTGCTGGTGATCTCGGATCTGCCGGGGTTCACCTGGCTGCGCGCGATCTTCATTCTGGCGCCGGCAGCAGGCATTGCGTGGTTCGCGCGCTCTCCAGATGTCGATCTCCGGCGGGTGGCGGCGGTGTTGGTGTTCTTCGTCGCGGCGATGGTGTTCTGGGCGGTGTTCGAGCAGGCGGGAGTTTCGGTGGCTTTGTTCGCCGATCAACTGACGCACAACGAGATCTTCGGGGTCGCATTCCCGAGTTCCTGGTACCAGGCGTTGAATCCGCTGTTCGTTATTTTTCTCGCGCCGGTCATGGCCGCTCTGTGGTTGCGGCTGGGCGCACGGCAGCCGTCAGCCGGCGTGAAATTCGCTATCGGGTTAGGGTTTCTCGCTGCGTCGTTCCTGTTGATGGTGCCGGCGGCCAGGCTCGCGGCGGCCGGGAAGGTCAGTCCGCTTTGGCTTGTCGGGCTGTTTCTTCTGCAGACGGTCGGCGAATTATGCGTCAGTCCGGTGGGGCTCAGCACGATGACGCGTCTGGCGCCGGTGGGCTGGTCGGGCCTCATGCTGGGGGTGTGGTTCCTCGCGGGATCCTGGGGATCGAAGCTCGCGGGTATCCTGGGCTCGCGCTTCTCGGCGGACGACCATGGCGCGTTGGTATCGTTCTTCCTGGAGCAGGCTGTCATGCTGGCGGTTGCCACGATCGTCATGGCGGCGCTGGTGCCTTGGCTGCGACGGCTGATCGACGAGCGCGGCGAGAGCCGAGCGGTGTAGCGCTCCAAAGAAAAACCCGGCGCACGTTGGTGCACCGGGTTCATTCGATCTGTAATGGATCACTCGTCGGCCGTGAAGTTTGGGGCGATCAGGTTGCAGTCAATGCAGGCGTCGCTGGTGGGGGGCCGGCGAGACGCATCAAGGCGAGGGTCGCAAGCAGGACGCGCCAAAGCTCTCTGAGCCACGCCAGCAGCCTGGCGAAGTTGTAACCT
>CANJPN010000576.1 GCA_947475855.1 Bradyrhizobiaceae bacterium | reverse complement strand
GCAACCGGCTGGAGGCTTTTCATGGTGCTGAGACGACCAGCGATCCGTTCGTGCCGGGCCGTCCGATCTCGGGCTTCCGTACAGGGGCGCTCGGCATGGGACACGTAGTCTTGCGCGCCAAGAAGATCGATGTGGCAATCAAATTTTATGGGGAGACACTGGGCTTTGCGTTGTCGGACTATTCGCTGGAGCCGTTCGTCGCCTACTTCTTCCACGTCAATCCGCGACATCACAGTATCGCCCTGATCGGGAGCCCGGAGGACGGTATCCACCACCTGATGCTCGAGCTTTGCTATCTCGACGATGTCGGCCAACTCTATGATCTCGCGCTGGCTGAGCCGGGGCGGATCGCGACGTCGCTCGGCCGGCACACCAACGATCACGTGACGTCGTTCTATGCGAACACCCCGTCGGACTTCTTCATGGAGTATGGCTGGGGCGGTCGGACGCTCGACGTGCCCAATTGGAAGCCCTACGAGATGCATTATGGCACGAGCCTATGGGGTCACGAGCGCACGTGGTTGTCGCCGTCTGCTATTGAAGAGGCGCACCGGTTGCGCGCCAAGGCGGTGGCGGAAAATCAGCGAGAGCCGCTTCAGGTGATGCCGGGAAATCACGTGATGAGTCATGGCACGTGCCCATGGTGGGACCAGATGAAGGCCGGCGGCGGGACGGGCTGAAGTACAGCAGACGCATCGATCCCATTCGCATGCCGTGGAGACGATTCAATGTACAAGCTCGTGCTTTCTCTTGCCGCGACCGCCATCTTGATGACGCTGAGCCTCCCCGCGGGTGCGCAAGCGCCGGCTTATCCCGCGCGCCCGGTCAAACTGGTGCTCGCATTCGGCGCCGGCGGCAGCGCCGACGTCATATCGCGCCTGCTCGGTAACAAGATCAGCGAGACCTGGGGGCAGGTTCTCCTTATCGAGAACAAGCCAGGCGCCGACGGCGATCTTGCCGGCGAAGCGGTCGCGCGTGCACCGCCGGACGGCTACACGCTTCTGCTGACCAGTCAGGTGCTAGCGGTGAACGTCTCGCTGAGGCCCAAGCGACCTTACAAGCTCGATGAACTCGCTCCGGTCATGCTCGTAGCCGATTCACAGGGAGTTCTGGTCGTGCCGGTCGACTTCGAGGCCAAGTCTGTGACCGAGGTCATCGCGCTGGCGAAGTCGAAACCGGGCAAACTCGATTTCGGCTCGACCGGGGTGGGCACGTCGGGACATCTTGCGATGGAATTATTCCGCATTACCGCCGGCATCGACATCGTCCACGTGCCTTTCCGCAATATCGGACAATGGATGACCGACATGATCGCTGGGCGCATCGTGCTCGGCATCCCAACCGTACCGGGTGCGACTACTCATATCCGTGGCGGCAAACTCCGCGCGCTCGGCGTGAGCGGCACGCGACGCACTGCAGCCCTGCCTGATGTTCCCACCGTGATGGAGGCGGGGCTTCCGGGTTATTCCGCCACCACGTGGTATCCGCTGATGGCGCCCCGCGGGACGCCCGAGCCTGTCGTCGCGCGCATCAACGCAGCCTTCAAGACGGCGATGGAGGACGCGGCGATCAAGACGAAGCTCGGCGATCTCGGCGTCGAGCCCGTAGCATCTTCTCCTGCGGAACTTGCCAAGCACATCGCCGCCGAGGTGGAGCGGTGGAGCAAGGTCGTCAAAGAGGCGGGTATCAAATCGGAGTAGGCGGGGCGCCTGATCAACCCGAAGTATCTCAATTGCTCTCGGTGGCTTTCTTCATGCGTTCGACGATGGCGGGAGGCGTGGCGTAGATCCTGCTGACAAGCGCTTGCACTTTATCACCCGCCGTGGCGTCGAGTTCGAGGCTGGCTTTGGTGGCTTCGGCTTGCATGTCCTTGTCGGCGATGGCAGCCATAAAGGCCTTTCGCAACGCTTCCAGACGGTCGGCAGGAACTTCCGGCGGGGCGAAGAACACCCGGTTGATCTGGCTCTGGACGTAGAACACTTCGGCGACGCGGCGGTCATCCTCGCTTTTGAGGAAGTTACCGGCAAGCGGCACCCCGGCCTTCTGAAGAACGGCGTGGGCAGCGATATCCTCCTGCACCAGGATATGTACCTCGGGATTGTTCAGGAGGTTCTGGAACTGCGCCATGCCCGTTGAAAGATTTAGCCCGCAGGTGCCTTGTACCTCCCCCTTCAGGATGGCCAGAGAGATCTCGCGCGAGCCGGGATATCCGGCAACCAACTTCACTTTCGCTCCGAAGATGTTTTTGAGGAACAGCGGGTAGAGAAGCAGTGCGCTGCCGGGGCCGGAGCCACCGACGATCAGCTCGGTCGAGAATATGTCCTCGAACTTCTTGACCTGCGCATCGCGGCGCACGACGCAGACTTGTGTCTCGAGGTTGGCGTTGCCCACATAACTGAAGCGGGCAGGTTCGTACTTGCGCGTCCCCGTCGCCATCAACGGATCGAGGATTGCGCCGGCAAGTGCACTGCCGAATACGGTGCCATCGCGAGGAGCGGCCGAATAGAGATGCGCGGTCGCTACGATCGAGCCGGCGCCCGGCATATTCTGCGGCACGATCCGGGGATTGCCGGGTATGTATTTACCCATGTGGCGCGCGAGGAGGCGGCCGTAGAGATCCGTGCCGCCGCCGGCCGTCGATCCAATGATGATCGTCACGGTCTTGTCGCGGTAGAACTGCGCGACGGCGTCGACGCTTTGGGCCGCTACGGGCGCTGTTGCAATGGCAAGAACAACCGCTGCTGTCAGCGCGCCGGTTTTCATTGCGCTCGATATACGAGTTCGCATCGTTCTCTCCGGTTGCGGGCATCGCCACGCCGCGATGGCCGTAGAAATCTATTTGGCGCGAAGCATCCAACGGTCGCCGGAGCGGTCCTGAAGTGTGGCCGACCACTCACTGGGTCGCAGCAGCCACCCGCGCGACAAGCTCTGGCGGACTCTTATAGAGCTTGGCGATCAGTGCTTCGACCTCCTCGCCCGACTGCGGCACGGCCTCGCTGTTCTGCTTGACCATCTCGGCCTGGAACTCCGGCGAATTGATCGCGTCGAGGAAGGCTTTGCGTAGTATTTTTACACGATCGGCGGGCACCCCCGGAGGCGCCACGTAGGTGCGTACGAGAACAGCCTGCGTCTGATAGAGTTCGACCGCTTCCTTGTCGGCTGGTGTCTTGGCGCGGCTCACGCTCAGGGGGATACCGGCCTTGTTCAGTTCGGGATGGCCTGCGAGGTTGTCTTGAGCAATGACCTTGAAGCCTTTCTCGCCGGTGAGATAGCCGGGGAAGAACTGCCGGATGGTGGTGAATGCGAGCCCTACCATCCCCTGAACCTCTCCCTTCTCCATCGCAAGGCCGACTTCTCTGACGCCTGGATAACCGGTCACGACACGCAGCTTCGCGCCCAGGATGTTCTTGGCGACCATGGTCGATTCGTGCACCGACGAGCCGCCCCCCGGCGTGCCGGCCACGAGTTCCTTGACGTACATGTCGTCGATAGCGGTCAGGCCTGAATCGACGCGCACGACAGTCGAGAGCGCCTCTGCGTTGCCATTGCCGATGTAGTTGAACTTCAGCGGGTCGTAGTCACGACGTGCAGCCTCTTGCCGGATCGGCTCCATCAGCGCACCGGAAAGCACCGTGCCCATGACGGTGCCGTCCTTGGGGGCGACGGCATAGATGTTCTTTGCCGCGACCTTGCTGCCGGCGCCCGGCACGTTCTGAACGACGACTTGAGGATTGCCGGCGATATGCTTGCCGATAAAACGAGAGAGTTGCCGGGCGAACAGGTCAATGCCACCACCGGCGGATGCGCCGGCTATGATCGTGACGGTCCGGCCACGATAGAAGTCCACAGCGTCTTGTGCCGTTGCCGTCGCCGTTAAGGCAGCAACTGATGCTGCTATGCCTGCCATGACAGCAATTGCATTGCGCGTTCGGCCCACCACGATACCTCCCGAATGTAATTACGTCCGATTGATGGGAACTGAGCCCGCCGAGGGGCGATCAGTCAAGCCGGGTTGCGGCCAGCTTGCGGCTGGTCCCCTGGCCGATTTTACGAATGCCTGGGTGGCCGTCTTGCCGGAGCGGCGTCAAGCGGCGACCAGATACCCGATGCGATTGCCACTATGTGCCCGGTAGCGTTCCAGTTCTTCTTGGACTTCGCGCGGATGCAGCGGGCGACCGGTAGACTCGATCCGCTGCATCT
>CANJPN010000575.1 GCA_947475855.1 Bradyrhizobiaceae bacterium | reverse complement strand
TGCTGGCGTGGCTCAGAGAGCTTTGGCGCGTCCTGCTTGCGACCCTCGCCTTGATGCGTCTCGCCGGCCCCCCACCAGCGACGCCTGCATTGACTGCAACCTGATCGCCCCAAACTTCACGGCCGACTACTTTTTTGGCTGTCGAGACAAAAAAACGGGCGGTCCGGAGGGTGTCCCTTCGGTAGAGCGCGAGACAAGTCTCGCCGCGCACCTCGTGCGCGCTCCAAGAGGCATTGCCCTGCGCTCTCCATATTTCCCGTCATGGTCCGCGCAGGCGGACCAACCACGACACCGTGCAGATAGTGCAATCATTCGCGCCCAGCTTACGAGCCGTGGACGGCCGCCTTCGCGGCCGTGACGAGTGCGGCTTTTGCGGACGCTACTGACCGGCAAATTCAAGCAACGGGCGGTCCGGAGGGTGTCCCTTCGGTAGAGCGCGAGACAAGTCTCGCCGCGCACATCGTGCGCGCACTTCCTTATCCCACCAGATCCCATGTCTCCTTCACGAAAAACTCTTCCACCGGCAGCGACTTCGGAATGATGCCCTGCGACACGGCATGGCCCATCAATGTCTCGATCACTTTGCGGTTGGGCCCGATACCGTAGGGGAGTGGATCGCCACCGGCCTCGATCACGCGCAAGTGCGTACGGTCGTAGATGTCGGGCTTTTCGACCTTACCGGCCTTCAGTTTCTCGACGTACATCCGCTTCGACGCAGCGAACGCCTGGAACACGTCGGTGGCAAGCCCCGGCCGCTCGGCGATCAGGTCGTCGCGGATCACGACGAGATGGTTGATCGGATAGTGCCCGCGAGATTTGTAAGCGGCGAGCCCCGCGTCGAGCGCATTGGGTATCAGCGGCTTGATGTCGGGATGATCGATATCGACGCCGATCGCCGCGACCAACTCGCCCGAGACGAGCATATCCTGCATCTTCTTTGCCGGATCGATCGGCACCACGTTCGACGGCGGCTTGTATTCGGCGACGTGTTCGTCGCCCGACAGCACCCACGTCACTTTTTTCAGGTCGACCCCGTGCTCCTCCGCAAGAATGCCGCGCGCCCAAACGCCGGTGGTAACGGTGTAGCCGCGGTTGACGCCGACCCGTTTGCCCTCGAGGTCTTTGGGCGTCCTGATGCCGGCCTTGGTGTTGACCAGGATGGCTCCGTGATGGAACTGGCGCACCAGGGGCACGGGGATCGCGGTCATCTTCTTCCCATGCGCCTTCGCACACATGTAGGTGGTGATCGCCATTTCGCAGATGTCGAACTCCGACTGGCGCACCTGCCGGCGGAAAGCAGCGATCAGCGGCTCGACCTCGATGAAATCGGGCTCGAAGGTCTTCGGCGCAACGGTCCCGTTCTTGAACGCGGCATTGTTGCCCTGCGTGCGGGTGACGGTCTTGAGTTTGGGGCCGGGCATCGTACTGTTCTCCGATCGAATTGGCGCTATCCCAGTCTATGCGGACTCTCGCGGATTGACCAACTCAAGCTCTCTGGGAAGCTCTCTAGGGCAGGACCCCGACGACCGCGCAATACCGAAACGGGAAGTCGGAGCGAACTGGCGGCTTGCTTGCCTATTGATGGACTGCGCGTGCACGGCGGTAGGGGATCCAGCCTCCGGGACTGCAGTGGCGAGAAAGCGAGATAAGCCTCTCGCACCGCTGTCGGGTGTTCCACCTTCGTCCTGGCCCTCCTTCATTGGCCATTCAAAACGTCACGCCGATCGACTATGTAGGGGACCCCGATACCTCGACGAACGGCTCGAATGACAGCTCCGCCTGCCCTGAGAGACGACCTGGCCGATCTGCTCGCCCGCGTGGCGCGGCAGGACAAATCGGCGTTTTCCGACCTCTACAAGGCAACGTCGGCGAAACTCTATGGCATCATCCTGCGTATCTCCCGGCGTCCAGCGGTTGCGCAGGAGTTGCTGCAGGAGGTGTTCATCAGGATCTGGCAACGCGCGGGCGACTTCGACCGGACGCGGTCTTCCCCCATCACGTGGATGGCGACGATCGCGCGCAACCGGGCGCTCGACGAGATCAGGCTGAAGACGGCGGTTTCGGTCGAGGACCATCCCGATGCGCTCGAGGTGCCTGATCCCGGGCGATCGCCGTCCGAATGGGCAGAGCTTGCCGACGAGACGCGCCGCCTGGAAGACTGTCTCGCCGGCCTCGAAACCGAGAAGCGTGATATTATTCGACTTGCCTACGCAGCCGGTCTTTCGCGGGAGGAACTGGCTGTCCGTTACGAGCGCCCGGTCGCGACGATCAAGACTTGGATACATCGCGGCCTCAAGCAGCTGAAGGATTGCCTGGGCTCATGACCGAGCTGGACGACATCGATGGTCTCGCCGCCGAGTATGTGCTTGGCACGCTCGATGCTGCCGAGCGCGCAACGCTTGCAGCTCGGCGTCAGCGCGAGCCCGCTCTTGATGCGGCCATCATCGCCTGGGAAAATCGTCTCGCCGGCCTGGTTTCTGGCGTGAACCCGGTCGCGCCACCCGCCGCCGTCTGGCACGGAATCGAGCAGCGGCTCGCGGATCTGAACGCGCCGATGCAACCCGGGGCGAATGCGGCACAAGTCGTCAGCCTCGAACGACGCGTCGCGCTCTGGCGGCGCACAGCAATGGCCGCGTCTGCGCTTGCAGCTTCTCTTGTAATGGCGATCGGTGTGCGAGAGTTCGCGTTTCCGCCGAAGGAAGCGACGTTTGTCGGCGTGTTCCAGAAGGACGACGTTTCACCCGCGTTCCTGCTGTCGATTGATCTCGTCGAGCGCCGCATCACGATCCGCCAGGTCGCAGCGCCGACGGAACCGGGCAAGACTTATCAGCTCTGGATCGCATCGGACCGCATCGGCCCCGCGCCGCAATCGCTCGGTCTGATCGAAGCGCGGCAAGTCACGAAGACGCTTCCTTTCGAAACGGCGCTGCTGCGCCAGGCGACGTTCGGCATCAGCCTCGAAGATGCCGGCGGCTCGCGCAGCGGCCGTCCAGCGGCCAATGCGCTGCACACCAAGCTGTTCGAGGCGACGCCCTGAGCTGTGCGTTTCACGGCTTCACGCAACCGTGATAGCTCTTTTGAAACTTTGATCGATCTCCCGCGTAACTCGATTGTCCCGGTGATTGAACCGGAAGAACACGAGTTGAACCCGAGGAGACTTCATCATGATGTCAGCAACCCTTCGCACTGCCGTTGCAGTCGGCGCCTTGTTCGCTGCCAACGCCGCTAGCGCTGCCACAATCGCAGCATTGCAGGATGGCAAGACCATTGCCTGGATCGACACCGACACGAAAAAGGTTACCGGCTCCGTCGACCTTGCAGGCGGTGCACGCCTCGTCGGCATCGACGTGAGGCCGAGCGACGGCAAGCTCTATGGCCTCACAGCAGACGGCTCGATCGTCGTCGTCGATCACAAGACCGGCAAGTGGGAGAAGAAGAGCCAGCTCACCGAGAAGCTCACGGATGGCGCCAGCTATTCGGTCGACTTCAATCCTGTCGCCGACCGCATGCGCATTATCGGTTCGGACGGCACGAGCCTTCGCGTCAACGTCGAAGATGGCAAGGCCGCCGTCGACGGCAAGCTGAAGTACGCCGACGCCGACGCAGCTAAGGGCAAGCAGCCGATGGTGACGGCCGCCGCTTACACCAACAGCTACGCGGGCACCAAGGAAACCACCCTTTACGACATCGACACAGCTGCCGGCACTCTTCTCCGCCAGGCTCCTCCGAACGACGGCATCGTGAACACGATCGGTTCACTCGGCGTCAAAATTTCGACGCCGATTGCGTTCGACATTTTGGCCGATGGCAAGGGCGGCAACACCGGCTGGCTCGTCGCCGGCGGCGCGCTGCACACCGTCGATTTAGCGACCGGTGCTGCGAAGGCCGCTGGCTCGATCGGCGGCCTCAAGGGCAAGACGATGGACATCGCCATCCTGCCGTGACGCAAATCGTTTCGTCATGCGCAGAACCCGCCTCCCCATCGTGGTCCCCGCGATGGGGAGGCGGGCATTGGCTTGTGCACCCCTGCCATACGACGAGTAACAATCACCACCGTTAGCACGAGGGAGCATAGACCTCGGCAGTAGGTTGGCTGAGAAGATGGCACATCGGCGCGGAACAGAGCAGGATGGGGTGTCAGCAACCGCACTTGGGTAGGGCACGGCCGATGAGATCCTTTCGCAAACTTCTGGCCGCCGCCTTC
>CANJPN010000574.1 GCA_947475855.1 Bradyrhizobiaceae bacterium | reverse complement strand
GGTCGTGCGGGAGGATACCCTATCGAGGGTGGCGGCGGTCTGCCCCGGGGGGACACCGGAAATAGATAGCTTTTGCCTCGCCAAACCGGCCGATATGCGGTGCGGAGAAAGCCGGGCCGCTGTGACCATGTATGTCACAAGTGCGAACACGGCTGCATACAACAGCAGAACGAGCGGCTGGCTGCGGATGATGGCGTAAAGCGATACGTCCGTGCCCGACGGCGAGAAAAGCCAGACCAGAACGCTCGGGATCATCATGATCCAACTCGCGACGAACGCCGGGATGATGGTCGCGCGGTCAAGCCTGAACGAGAGCATGCGCGGCGTGCCGTCCTTCGCCTCGATCGGGATTTCGCGCCAGGCACGCTCGACGAGCACGATCAGCGCGACGAGGGCGACCAGCAGGGCAAGAAATGCCGTAGCCTCGACTGGCGTGATCGGGACGCCACCGCGGAATTCCCCATCGAACATGAACGCCATCTCGGCAGTGACTCGCGCCTGGGCCACGATATCGGCGGCGTAAAGCAGCCAGATGCCATCGCAAACGCCGAGCCGGGTGATCTGCTCGCCCAGCCAGACGAGCAGCATTGTAGACGCGGCGAGCGTCAGCATGGTGGTGAGGCGAAACTCGAAGCCCGGCTCCGGCACCAGCCCTCGCACTCCTTCCAAGGCGCTGGCGATGCCCCAGGCCTGCAACGCCGCGAAAGCCAAAGTCAGCCGGCGCCGATAGAGCGCCACGAGCGGTTCGGGGCGGCCGCCCCGGAAGATCTCCATCACCACCCAGGCCGACACGAACGGCGTCAGGCCCAGAGCGAACAGGCTGACGCGCGACAAGGCCGCGCCGCCGAAGCCGGGGGTGCTCCGCAACCGATCCAGCATCTCCGGATCGACGCTAGGCAATGGAACCTGATACCCGATACGGGAGGCGAGCAGGATCAGCGCTGCCAGCCAGAGCCCGCGCTGCCACTCCTGCGGCCCGAATGCGCGCGCCTTCGACTGCGTCGCGTCAACCATATGTCCTCCGGCGGAACCAGTGCGGCAGATTCTTGGGCCAAGTGTGCCCGCGCGGTCGGTCTGGGGCAAACCAATTAACGAGAACTGGTTTCGCAAGGACGTATCGGAGGGTTGCACGTCGGCGCGGACTGCGGTTCAACTGCAGCCAGAAAGCTCCCGGCGGCGCCGACCGACGCCAGAACAAGTGCGAAGGCTCACTTCCATGATGAAACTCTACGGCTATTTCCGCAGCGGCGCTGCCTATCGCGTGCGCATCGCGCTCAATCTCAAGGGCATCAAGGTCGAGCAGATCTCTCGGCACCTGCGCAATGGCGAACAGCGCGATCCCGCCTATCTCAAAATCAATCCGCAGGGCCTCGTGCCCGCGCTGGTTCTGGAAGACGGCACGGTTCTCACGCAGTCGCTCGCCATCATGGACTGGCTCGAAGAGACGCAGCCGAACCCGCCGCTGCTGCCGAAGGACCCGATCCGCCGCGCCAAGGTGCGCGCGTTCGCCCAGTCGATCGCCTGCGATACGCATCCGGTGCAAAACCTGCGCGTGCTGCAGCGGGTGAAGGGCCTCGGTCAGGACGACACGGCATGGGCGCGTGCAATCAACCTGGAAGGGCTGACGGCGGCGAACGAGTTGATCAAGGGCGAGAAGGGGCCGTTCTGCTTCGGCGCGGAGCCGACGCTGGCCGACATCTGCCTCATTCCGCAGGTGGCCAACGCGCGGCGCTTCAAGGCCGACATCTCGGGCCTCACGCGGCTGCAAGAGGCGATCAAGGCGTGCGAGGCGCACAAGGCGTTCCAGGACGCCGAGCCGGAAAAGCAGCCGGACGCGGAGTAAGGGCCAGCGGTGTCCGCCCCTCCGGGTCTGACACCGTCCACGCCCTTCGAGCCGCTTCTCTCCATCAAGCAAACGTTCGTCATGGTGTCAGACCCGGAGCGTCAGACACCGTCGCAAGGACCACTCAATGACCACTTTCAAAAAGCCATTCATCATCGTCGGCGGCGGCATCGGCGGTATAGCCACCGCCATTGCGCTCTCGCAGAAGGGCTATGCGGTCCATGTGATCGAGCAAGCGCCGGAGTTCGCGGAGATCGGGGCAGGCATCCAGCTCGGCCCGAACATCGTGCGGGCGCTCGACCGGCTCGGCATCAAGAAGCAGGTGATGGACATCTCGTGGCTGCCGCCCGCACTGGTGATGCGCGACGCGCTGGACGGGCACGAGATCACAAAGGTGCCGGTCAAAGAGATCTTCCCGCAGCATTACAAAGAGAACTACGCCGTCGTGCACCGCGCTGACCTGCACGCTTGCATGCTGCTGAAGGCCGCTGCGAGCCCGCTCGTTACGCTAGAGAAAAGCCGCACGGTGACGGGCTACGAGGACAAGGGCGACCATGTCGTCGCACACTGCAAGGACGGCGGCAGCGTCGAAGGCGTGGCGCTGATCGCATGCGACGGTCTGTGGTCGAGTGTCCGGCAGTCGATCGTCGCCGACGGCGCGCCGGAGGTCTCGGGCCACATCGCATTCCGCGCAGTTCTGAAGCGCGACGAGGTTCCCGAGGGCTTGTGGAGTCCGGACGTCGTGCTATGGGCCGGTCCGAAGACGCATCTCGTGCACTACCCGCTGCGGCGCGGTGAACTCTACAATCTCGTCGCGGTGTTCCACTCCGACCGCTACGAGGAAGGCTGGAACGTAGAGGCGAGCTATAGCGAGATGGAGGCCCACTTCCGCGGCCAGCGGCCGGAGGTACTGCGTCTCCTGCAGAAGATCGAGACGTGGAAGATGTGGGTGCTGTGCGACCGCCTGCCGGTCAAGAACTGGACGAAGGGCAATGTCACGCTGCTGGGCGATGCGGCGCATCCGACGCTGCAATATCTGGCGCAGGGCGCCAACATGGCGACGGAAGACGCGGTGCAGCTCGCGCACGACGTCAGCCTCAGCCCTGGCGATCTCAACGCGGCGTTCAAGGCCTATAATTCGAAGCGCTATCTGCGCACGGCACGCATCCAGACGAACAGCCGCGTGTACGGCCAATTCTATCATGCGTCGGGCGTGGTGGCGGAGCTGCGCGACCAGTTCTTCCAGGAGCGGACGCCCGAAGAGGCGCTGAAGTCGACCAAGTGGCTTTATGCGGGCGGCGATCCGGTTTGATTGGAACATGCCGGGTCAGTTTGCGCTGAAGTGCTCCGCTTGACCCAGCCTATGTGCCGGATCCCCCCCGAACTCGGCAAAGAAGCGAGTAGACGAAATGATTGCGCTCAATCACGACACGGAAGAGCTAGCCCGGCTCCTGGCCGTGCATGCCGGAAAGAGCCCCGACGAAGTCATCCGGCAGGCGCTCGAAGACCGTGCCAGAAGCTCAGGCATAGCATTACCTGATAGGCCTCGCCGCAGCCCAAGCTTCGACCGCATGATGGAAGTCAGCGACCGATTTTCAGCGCTGCCAGTGCTCGACGATCGTCCGGCTGATGAGATCGTCGGTTATGACGATATTGGAGTTCCTCGGTGATTGTCATCGACAGCTCCGCGCTCTTGGCAATCGTCAATCGGGAGCCTGAGCGCGTTTCGTTTCTAACCACGATCGCGGGAGCAGACAGTTGCTTCATATCGACGGTTTCTTTGCTCGAAACTCGCATGGTCGTTCGTGGGCGGTTCGGCGCAGACGGGCTGCGCAATCTGGCCGCTCTGATCGCAGAGATCGCGCCTGAAGTGATCCCGTTCGACTCCGGCCAGTGCGATGCGGCATTCGATGCATTCGAGCGCTACGGAATAGGTTTGGGAACGGCAGCCAAGCTCAACCTTGGTGACTGCGCCTCATATGCACTGGCGAAGACGTTGAACGTTCCCCTGCTCTTCAAAGGTGACGATTTCAGGCAGACGGATATCATAGCCGCCGCGACAGCCACTTGATCGACAGCGGACATGTCCATCACCTGCCGCGAGACGGACGAACAACTCTTCAAGCTGATGGAGGAAACTTTGGCTGCTGCACCTCAGAAGCCCGCTGGCGATACGTCGTGGCCGAACATCCGGCACAACCTCGACCGGAACGCGCTGTTCAACGGAATGAAGGACACGCCGTACTATCGCGACGCGGTCTACGAGCAGTTCTCGAAGCAAGAGTACGCACGGCGTTATGCTTTGCTGCGTTCCAAAATGCGCGATCTGAAGCTCGACGTCGCCATCGTGCCAGGCGGCCCCAG
>CANJPN010000573.1 GCA_947475855.1 Bradyrhizobiaceae bacterium | reverse complement strand
CGCCGCCGCTCCCGACTTGTGTCCATAATCGATTTTGTGGACACATCCACATCCTACGCTGCCTCGGATCAGCGCGCAGATTCCGCCAACCCGGACATCACAGCAAGGCGGTCCTCACCGGAGGAAGACAATACCTCAGCGCAGAGCGCCATCGGACCTAAGCCGGTGCAATAGGCGCATTTCCTGGTCGCTCCGGCAAGAATGCCGACGCAACGCGCGCTATTGCAGCCAAAAGAACTGCCGCATACCGATCTCAAGCGATCTTCTGGCCGGTCTTCTTCCAGTCGGCCATGAACTGCTCGATGCCCTTGTCGGTCAGCGGGTGCTTGACCAGTGCCTTCAAAATCGCTGGCGGCACCGTGGCGACGTCGGCGCCGATCATCGCGGCGTCCTTGACGTGGTTCATGGTGCGGATCGAGGCGGCGAGGATATCGGTCGTGAGATCGGGATAGTTGTCGTAGATCGCCTTGATTTCCTGGATGAGCTGCATGCCATCGAGGCCGATGTCGTCGAGGCGGCCGATGAACGGCGATACGAACGTCGCGCCGGCTTTCGCCGCGAGAAGCGCCTGGGTCGCGGAGAAGCACAGCGTCACATTGACCATGGTGCCTTCGCCGGTCAGGGTGCGGCAAGCCTTGAGGCCGTCCCACGTCAGCGGCACCTTGACGGTGACGTTGCTGGCGATCTTGGCGAGGATGCGGCCCTCGCGGATCATGCCCTCGGCGTCGAGTGCTGCGACTTCGGCACTGACGGGGCCGGGAACGACCGCGCAGATCTCCGCGATGATCGTCTTGAAGTCCCGGTTGGCCTTGGCGATGAGAGAGGG
This sequence comes from Bradyrhizobiaceae bacterium, assembly GCA_947475855.1. Lineage (GTDB taxonomy): Bacteria > Pseudomonadota > Alphaproteobacteria > Rhizobiales > Hyphomicrobiaceae > CAMDPA01. Next base: position 3,385 of record CANJPN010000573.1, on the reverse strand, counting down.
ATTGGTGGTGACGCCATCGAGAAGGCCGGTCTCTGCCAACTCCTTGATCTCGGCCACGTCCGCTGTATCGACGAAGAATTTCATGGGTAAAGGCCTCTCGTTCGCGCAGCCTGCCTTGGGATCGCCGCGCCATGGTAGCTATGTAAGGTGGCCAGGGTCGGGGATCTGATTCGGCTATCTATTACTTCGGCGAGGCCATTGAACAGTCTACTCGACATTCTGCCTAACGCGCCCGATACGCGCGACCGCGTGCCGGTACTCATTCCGGTGGCGCTCGATCAGACGTACGACTACCTGCTGCCAGAAGGACTGGCTGTCGCACCGGGTGATTTCGTGCTGGTGCCGTTCGGTTCCCAGACCCGTCTTGGAGTTGTATGGGACCGCCTGCTGGGGCCGCAAAGCGAAATCGCGCCCAAGAAGATGAAGGCGCTGGTCGAGCGGCTCGACGTGCCCGCCTTGCCGGAGTTGTCGCGGCGGTTCGCGGAGTGGATCTCGAAATACACGCTGGCGCCCGCGGGCATGGTCGTCCGCATGATGATGGGCGCACAATCGGCGTTCGAACCGGTAAAGCCGCGGTTCGGCGTGTGCATTGCAGACGGGAGCGCTGAACCGCCTCGGCTGACGCCTGCGCGCAAGCGGGCCCTGGAAGTGGCGGCCGACGGTCTGCCCCGGGTCAAAAGCGCGCTGGCAGCGGAGGCGCAGTGTTCGAGCGGCGTTGTCGACGGGCTGATCGAAGCGGGGCTGCTGGTCGAGGTCGTCATTCCGGAGCGGCGATACCCGGTGCCGCAGGCCGACCACGCGGAGAACCAGTTCACGGAAGCGCAGGCGCAAGCCGTGCACCTGCTGCGCGCTTCAGTTGCTTCCAATACTTTCTCGGCGACGCTGCTCGACGGCGTGACGGGATCGGGCAAGACAGAAGTGTATTTCGAGGCCGTCGCAAGCGCGTTGGCGGCCGGGCGGCAGGTGCTGATCATGCTGCCGGAAATCGCGCTGACCAGCCAGTTCATGAGCCGGTTTCAGAAGCGGTTCGGCTCTCCGCCGGTGGAATGGCACTCGGCATTGTCGGGGCCGGAACGCGGCCGTGTCTGGCGGGCTGCCGCGACTGGCGAAGCTCGCTGCGTCGTGGGAGCGCGTTCGGCGTTGTTCCTGCCTTACAGTGATCTGGGGCTGATCGTCGTCGACGAAGAGCACGACCCGGGCTTCAAACAGGAAGACCGCGTGCACTATCAGGCGCGCGACATGGCCGTGGTGCGGGCGAGCCTGGGCAAGTTCCCCGTGGTCTTGGCGTCGGCAACTCCGTCGATCGAGAGCCACGTCAACGCGCGCACGCAGCGCTACGCGCACGTCGTCCTTCCCGGCCGGTTCTCGGGCGTTGAAATGCCGGAGATCAGCGCGATCGATATGAGGCGCGATCCGCCCGAACGGGGCAAGTGGCTGGCCGAGACGATGGCGACGGCCGTCCAGGAGACGCTGGAGAAGGGCCAGCAGGCGCTGCTGTTTCTCAACCGGCGAGGCTATGCGCCGCTGACCTTGTGCCGCAAGTGCGGGCACCGGATGGAATGCCCCCAATGCTCCGCGTGGCTCGTCGAACATCGCTTCAAGAAACGGCTCAACTGCCACCACTGCGGGTTCTCGCTGCCGCTGCCGGAGAAGTGTCCGTCGTGCTCGGAGCCGGGTAATCTCGTCGCATGCGGGCCGGGCGTGGAACGCATCGCGGAGGAAGTCGCCCAGCGCTTCCCGGAGGCGAAACTCGCGATCCTGTCGAGCGATCTGATCCCGGGCCTCGCTGAAATGCGGGAAGTGATCCACGGCATCGAAGCAGGTGAATCGAATCTCATCATCGGCACGCAGATCGTGGCGAAAGGGCACAACTTTCCGAACCTTTGCCTTGTTGGCGTGGTCGACGGCGATCTCGGTCTTGCACAGGGGGCCGATCCGCGCGCGGGCGAGCGCACGTTCCAACTGCTGCATCAGGTGACCGGGCGCGCGGGGCGGGCCCAAATCAAGGGCCGCGGTCTCGTGCAGACCTACAATCCCGAGCACCCGGTCATGGACGCGATCATCCGCGGCGATCGGGAGGCGTTCCTAGAACGCGAGATCCGACAACGTCAGATGGGCGGGCTGCCGCCGTATGGCAGGCTCGCGGCGCTGATCGTCTCGGCGCGCGATCCGCGGTTCGCTGAACAGTTCGCGCGCGAGATCGCACGGCGCGCGCCGCCAGCCGAGCGGATCGAGGTGCTTGGACCAGCCGAGGCGCCGGTTGCCGTCGTGCGCGGCCGGCACAGATGGCGACTGCTGGTGAAGGCGCCGCGCGAGATGGACATCCAGAGCTATCTGCGCGCGTGGGTGTCGTTCATGCCGGAAGTAAAAGGCGATCTGCGCTTGACCGTCGATGTCGATCCCTACAGTTTTCTGTAGCTGGCCGTGGACTTCAGAAACGGGAAGTAGCGGATCCGATCGGGCGATCACCCGCCGAGGCTGCGGCCGAGGCTGGCGGCGTGCAGGCGATTCTGTGCGCCAAGCGCCGTCAGCACGGCGCTGACGTGCATCTTGACAGTACCGATCGCAAGGTCGAGTTCCTTGGCGATCTGCTTGTTTGATTGGCCACGCATTATAGCTTTCAGCACTTGCATTTGCCGCACAGTCAGCTTGGGGCCAGAGCCCGAATCAGGAATGGCATCGACGGCTGCGACGACAGCCGACCCGCGGCCGCGCTCGGTCAGGCAGGGCGGAACATAGACTTCGCCGGAAAGGATATACCCCAGCCTTTCGGCCAAGCCATCCATGGTCTCCGTCTTGACGATGTAGCCATGAACGCCGGCCGCAAGCGCCGTAAGAATGTCCCCGCGCTCGTGGGAAGCGGAGAGAACGACAACCTTCATCGCGGGCCAGGTATCGCGGACCTGCGCCAGATCCGCCGGGCTCGAAAGGCCGGGTATGCTCAAATCGAAGATCGCGAGATCCACCGTGTGAGACTTCAGCAATGCCAGCGCGTCGTCGAACCGCTGCGCCTCATAGGTCGCAAGCGCATCCAGCTTGTTGCGCAGGAACTGGACGAGGCCAAAACGCGTCACGCCATGGTCGTCGGCGACCAGCACGCGGGCGGCGGATCGGCTGGACTTTCTCTGCGTCATGATCAATAGCGCCCCTCTATCGGCTGTGCGCATTTGAACACTTGTTGCGGCAAGTTGCCAGCTTTCTCAGCATGAGACCTTTTCCTGAACATCTATTCAAATTCGTTTGCATTGAATATTTCTTTGACCTAGGTTGATCATGTAAGGCCTAGACTTACGTCGGTACCGGGGTATGGGGGGAACCATCAACCGATACCGACAGACGGGTCTAGGTCGGTCCCGCCGAAAGGCGAGACCTAATACCTGGATTG
>CANJPN010000572.1 GCA_947475855.1 Bradyrhizobiaceae bacterium | reverse complement strand
GGACTCATCGAGGGCATCAACAGCCTCGTCCAGGCCGCCAAGGCAAAGGCGCGCGGATACCGAAACCGCGAGACATTGAAGGTCGTCACCTACATGATCGCCGGCAAACTCGATCTCAGGCTACCCACTTGAAACGTCGGGGAGCCGAAAAAGTACGTCATCCCCAGAACCGGCGACATTCATATTTCAGGAGTTGCCAAAGCCCACTTGATCAGTGGGACGCATAACATTTGTTACAGGGAAGGCGATACTGCGATTGGGGTCTCGATGATCGCGTTCCCGGGACTTCTGGACCATCCGCGCTATAGACGCTCGTTCGACTCGCTGGTGTCAACGCAGATCAGAGTCACCCCGATCACGGAGCGCTCGCGCCGCTATTTGGAATTGCGCCCGATCGATGGCAACTCCCCTTTTTCTGATCTTTGCAGCCAAGACAATAGGCACATTTGCAGAGCCGGGCCATTCGAATGGCGCGACGGGATGTCATACGAGTATTGGATGTTTGGAGGCGACATCACCGCCGAGCGATTGACGCGAATTGATCGCGACACGCGCGATTTCCTCGAACAGTTCTTCGCATCGACCGAGGTGAAGCCATGAGCGCGCCTTGCCTTGAAGTCGGATAGCATCTAGGTCCATTCACGCTCTGAACGAAGGACCGAACGCGATGCCGATCTCCAACCCACCCACCAACGATACCCGCCCGCGCATTGCGTATCTGCTCGGAGACATGACGGGGATCGGGCCCGAGATCGTGGCGCGGACGCTGGCCGAGGGGAAGCTCGCGGAGGTGGCGCGGCTGTGCGTGGTCGGCGATGCGCGAGTGCTGGAGATGGGTATTCGCGACGCGGGCGTGAAGCTCGCCTGGGAGCGCGTCGCTTCGCCCGCCGAAATCGACTGGGCGGACTTCGCCAAGCGCGGCGTGGTGCCGTTGATCGACTTGGCGAACGTCGATCCAGCGGCGATCAAGCGCGGCGAGGTATCTGCGGTTTCGGGCAAGCTCACGGGCGAGTCCCTCGCTGCCGCGATCGAGCTTGCGAGTGCGGGGCACTTCGATGCGATCACGTTTGCGCCGCTCAACAAGCAGGCGCTGTCGAAGGGCGGCTGGAAGTTTCCCGACGAGCACAAGATGTTCGCGCATCTGCTGCGCCACAACGGCTACTTCTCGGAAATGAACGTACTCGACGGGCAGTGGATGGGGCGCGTGACGAGCCATGTGTCGCTGCGCGAGGCGCTCGACCAGATCAATCCACAGTCGATCGAGGCTGCCATCCGGCTCGTCGACACGACGATGAAGCGGGCCGGCGTCGAGAAGCCGCGCATCGCGGTTGCCGCGCTCAATCCGCACGGCGGAGAGGGCGGGCTGTTCGGCATGGAAGAGATCGAGATGATCAAACCGACGGTCGATAAAGTGGCTGCGACCGGCATCGATTGCTCGGGGCCGTATCCGTCCGATACGCTCTACATCAAGGCGTTCAACGGCGACTTCGATGGCGTCGTATCGATGTACCACGACCAGGGGCAGATCGCGACGAAGCTCAAGGGTTTCGGACGCGGCGTGACCGTCACGGCAGGGCTTGCGACGGTTTTCACCACACCATCACACGGTACTGCGTTCGACATCGTGGGTAAGGGCGTGGCGACGACGGGCGCGCTGGAGAGTGCGGTGCGGCTGGCGGCAGAGATCGCGCGGCGGCGGCTGGCGGAGCGCAGCGCTGCACCATAAGGCAGAAGTGCGGATCCCGGCGCGTAGCGACAAAACCTAAAAACCCGACATCGCGGCTATCAAGCCGTTGGTCGATTGGCCTTCACCAACCTGCCCAATGGCTAATCGGACTTTCAAGGCGCGAACTTCAACGAGCGGACACGATGAGAACTTACAAGATTGCGGCCATTCCGGGCGACGGGATCGGGCAGGAGGTGATTTCGGCCGGGCTCGAGGTTCTGGATCAACTAGCCAAGCGCGATGGCGGATTTCGCCTCGACGTCGTGCATTTCGACTGGGGCTCGGACTACTACAAGCGCACTGGGCTCATGATGCCCGCCGATGGGCTCGACAAGATCCGTCATTGCGACGCGATCTATTTCGGTGCGGTAGGAGCGCCCGACGTTCCCGACCATGTGACGCTGTGGGGCTTGCGGCTCGCGATCTGCCAGCCCTTCGACCAATACGCGAATGTACGGCCGACGCGTATTCTGCCGGGCATCGAAAGCCCTCTCAAGGGGGTCACCGCCAAGGATCTCGACTGGGTGATCGTGCGTGAGAACTCGGAAGGCGAATACGCTGGCCAGGGCGGGCGTTCACATCGCGGTTTGCCGGAGGAAGTTGCTACCGATGTCGCGATATTCACGCGATCAGGCGTGACGCGGATCATGCGTTTCGCGTTCCGCCTCGCCCGCTCGAGGCCCCGCAAGCTACTCACCGTCGTGACGAAGTCGAACGCGCAACGTCACGGGATGGTGATGTGGGACGACATCGCGAACGAAGTCGCGAAGGAATTCCCAGACGTGACATGGGACAAGATGCTGGTCGATGCGATGACGGTGCGGATGACGCTGAAGCCGCAGACAATCGATACCGTCGTCGCAACGAACCTGCATGCAGACATCCTGTCGGATCTGGCATCAGCGCTCGGCGGCTCGATTGGACTGGCGCCAACATCGAACCTCAATCCGGAGCGGGTTTTCCCGTCGATGTTCGAGCCGATCCACGGGTCGGCGTTCGATATCACTGGCAAGGGCATCGCCAATCCTGTCGGCTCGTTCTGGTCGGCCGTGCTGATGCTCGAGCATTTGGGGGAGCCGAAGCCCGCTGCACGTCTCATGCGAGCGATCGAGCGGGTCACGGCAGACGACCGGTTGCACACACCAGATCTCGGCGGTTCGGCGACGACGCGGGCCGTAACGGATGCCGTGTGCGAGGCATTGCGGGTAGATAATGCATGAAGGATCGCGCTGCGAAGTACCGAGGCGCTCAATCCTTGGAGATGCGAAGGCCCGGCATAAGGCGCCAGAAAACGCGACCGTCAATTCGCGGGCCGGATTGACGAAGCTCGTGTCCCGTGGCCCATAGTGGCTTAACAGGGGTAACCCGGCTGATTATTACAGGTATCGGAGGACAATCATGCGCATCGTCGATATTTCCCGCGAACTATACCATCGCACACCGTCCTATCCTGGCCAGCCACCGATCATCCACGGCGTCTGGAAGACGCACGAAGAAGCGTTCGCAGAGTCCGGCAACGTGCAGGGAAACTCGGTGATGTATTTCTCGATGCCGGACCACGGCGGCACGCACATGGATGCACCGCGCCACTTCGGCAAGACCGGCCAGCCGATCAACGAGTATCCGCTCGAGAAGTGCATCGTGCCAGGCATCTGCGTGGACCTCCGGCATATTCCGGCGCGCGCCGAGATCACGCCTACGGACCTCGAGGCGGCCGTGAAGAAGTGCGGCCATCCCGTACCGAAGGGTGGCACGGTTCTTCTGTGCACCGGGCATCACGAGCGGACGTTCCCGACGGCAAAGTACGCCACCGACAACTCCGGCGTGAACGTCGAGGCGACCGAGTGGCTCGCCAAGCAAGGCGTCGTGCACTTCGGCATCGACAGCATGCGGCCAGGGCCCGAAGGCAAGGTCAACTCGCTCGTCCACAAGGCGTGCCTGGAACTCGACATCACGCACATGGAAAGCCTGTGCAATCTCGAAGCGCTGATCGGCGAGGGGCCGTTCACCTATATCGGCCTGCCGATGAAGTGGCGCGGCGGCACCGGCTCGCCGATCCGCGCCGTGGCCGTGTTCGGGATGTAGCACGCGCGCATCATGCGCCCGCCGAAGCCACGTTAATTTGCCGATTTCGGGAGGAGCGCACTGGCCTCAAACCTCACCGTTCTCGTCATCGGCGGTTATGGAACTTTCGGCGGGCGGCTCGTGCAGTTGCTCGCCGACGAGCCGCGGCTGAAACTAATCGTGGCCGGCCGCTCGCTATCGGCTGCGCAAACGTTCTGCCGGATGGCCTCCAAGGCGACGCTGGAAGCGGTTGCCTTCGACCGTGCCGGCGATATCCCGGCGGCACTCTCGCGGCTGCGTCCCGACATCATCGTCGACGCGAGCGGGCCGTTCCAGAGCTACGGCAGCGACCCCTATCATGTTGCGCGCGCGGCGCTCGAAGCGGGCGCTGACTATCTCGACATTGCCGATGCGGCGGAATTCGTCGTCGGTAT
>CANJPN010000571.1 GCA_947475855.1 Bradyrhizobiaceae bacterium | reverse complement strand
GGTCTTACCGTCCGATTGGTTTCAGCAGGGCGGGATTTGTCAGCCGGCGCAATTGGGGTGGTGGCGGGCGCCGGTGGCGCTGAGGTTGCCGCACTAGAGCATCATTCGACCATACGCGATCGCCTAGGGCGATCGAATGATCGGATGAAACTGCTCTAATCCCTGGAATCTAGAGCATCTTTATCCGCCCAGCGAATCGCGAAAGCGATTACGTCTGGTCGAATGATGCTCTAGTGCGGCAACCTCAGCGCCACCGGCGCCCGCCACCACCCCAATTGCGCCGGCTGACAAATCCCGCCCTGCTGAAACCAATCGGACGGTAAGACCTGTACGCGAATGCCGGCCCGTAGGAGCGGCGATAGGAATACGACGAGTAGCCATAATAGGGCGACGCATAGGCGTACGAAGGCCCATAGTAGGCCCTGGACCGCGGATAATAGGCGTAACTGCGCCGACTTGAAGCAACGCTCGCAGCAATGATCCCGCCGATCAAGGCGGCTGCTACGATGCCGCCCCCAATGCCACCAAACCCTCCGCGGCGCCGCGCCTCGGCTTCAGGAGAAAGAGCGACCGCACCGGCCGCGAACACCAGGACCGACGCCCAAACTGCAAGCCTTCTCATAGTTGTCTCCTTTGGACTGCCGCCGCCCCTTGAAGCTGGCAGGCGGCTTGCCCACCAACGGCATCACGACATCGCAAGCGTTGCAAGCTCAACATAAGGTCCCCACTCCGATAAACAAATGGTGGGTAAGCAAAAACGGTTGTGCCGAAAACAAACGTATCAGCGAAGCGGGCCAGATCCGTCCCCCCAAACGCGTCGAGCCGCCCGTTGAAGGGCGGCTCGCGTAGAAGTTTTGGTACGTTTCTGCGGATTAGCGCGAGTAGAACTCGACCACCAGGTTCGGTTCCATCACCACCGGGAACGGCACGTCGGACAGCACCGGCACCCGCACGAACTTCGCCGACATCTTCGAGTGATCGACCTCGAGATAATCCGGCGTGTCGCGCTCCGAACTCTTGCTGGCTTCCATCACGAGGGCGAGTTCACGTGACTTGTCCTTCACCTCGATGATGTCGCCGACCTTGCAGCGATAGCTCGGGATGTTGACGCGCTTGCCATTGACCTTGATGTGACCATGGCTGACGATCTGGCGGGCAGCGAACACCGTCGGCACGAACTTGGCGCGATAAACGACCGTGTCGAGACGCCGCTCGAGCAAGCCGATCATCTGCTCCGAAGTCGAGCCCCTGAAGCGGCGGGCTTCCTCGTAGATCTTCCGGAACTGGCGCTCGCCGATGCTGCCGTAGTAACCCTTCAGCTTCTGCTTGGCGCGGAGCTGCTGGCCATAGTCGGACAGCTTGCCTGCGCGGCGCTCGCCATGCTGGCCGGGGCGTTTCTCGCGCTTATTGACCGGGCTCTTCGGACGGCCCCAAATGTTTTCGCCGAGACGGCGGTCGATCTTGTGCTTCGCGTTGGCGCGTTTAGTCATTCAGGCACTCCTGTTTTTGGCTGGGAGCGCCCCCTCCTCTGTTCCGGCCGGGCAGCGATTGGGCTGACGGGCGGAACCGACAGGCATCGGCCCTGAATGGGCCACACCGCGGGTGCGCAAATAAAACGCGGGCCCTGGTGGGCCCGCGCGGCAGATCAGTATAACGGGCGGCGATGCCGGTCAACAATCAACTGACCGGGCCGCCGCTACTTTTTGGCTGGCGCTGAAGCCGGCGTCGCGACGGGTGCCCCCGGGGCAGCCGGCGCTGGTCCGCCAGCCGCCGCATCTGCCGGTGCGAGCTGAGGACCCGACTTCAAATAGGCAGACACAGCTTCTTTGACTTTGGTTCTTTGCTCGGGCGTGCAAGTGGCCCGCTTACCTACGGTTTCCTCGGCAACCTGGACTTCTTTGCCGTCCTTGCCTTCTTCGCTCTCGATCACCTTGAGCTGACCGGTCAGAAGCATGACCGTGACCATGTGGAGCTGGTTCATGTAGACGAACTGCGGCTCGGTCCACTTCTTCTTGATTGCCTCACGCGCCATCAGCGTGCGGAAATTGGCTGCGTGCTCTTCTTTGAGGTCGCACACCTGAGCATGGGCCGACAACCGGCCCACACGGATGATTTCGCGTGCCGTATCCAACGGAACTTCCACGCCCTTGCGATTGTTGCGGTCGATATCAACCGTCACGCCGTTGGGCTTCGTGAACCTGTCCGGCGTGATTGCCCATGCGTAGTCCATGAGCGTTTCGATCGACTTCTGACCCATCTCCTTCTCCTGCGCCTGGACTCGATGGTCCATGAGCGCCGGACTCGCCAGCAGCACCACGGCCGCCCATCCTGCACTGAAGAGATTACGCATCTCGATCGGCCCCTGTTCCGCCATCCGTTGGATGCCTGAAGTCAACTCTGCCTGCCTCTTCATGGCAATACTGCACATGGTAAGGACCCGGCGCCAAAACGCGTCACTCCGCATCGCGGCGAGCCGCATACCAAGCTGTCCACGGCTACCTGCCCAAACTATAAGCAAGGCACCAGCGGCTTGGCAAAGGCGCCCCGCAATCATCGTGGCCCCCCCGGCCTCGACGTCCCGGTGGTTCGGCTTCAATAAGGGCAACATCATGGCGTCTTGCGTCCCTGCCCTTTGCCTTTTGCTAGCGTGGCGACAATGCCACGCAAGGTCCTGACCTCTTGTTCGGTCGCCCCCATGCGGGTGAACATAGACCGGAGATTGTTGACCACCGTCGGCCGTTTGTCCGCCGACTTGAAGAACCCGAGCCGCTCCAATTCGCTTTCCAAATGCTGGAAAAAGCCCGCCAATTCTTCTTTGTTGGCAAGCCGATCGTCACCCAGCCGAAGCCCGGTCTCGATGGGGCTTTCATACGTCGTAACGCGCCCCAGGCTCGCGCCTCCGGTCCGCTTCGTCCACTCGTAACCGTGGATCAGAACGGCCTGCGCCAGATTGAGCGAGGCGAACCGGCTATTCACAGGAATCATGACGATCGCGTCGGCATTGGCGACCTCGGCCGTCTCCAGACCGTTGCGCTCACGCCCGAACAGAAAGCCACAGCGCTCGCCCCGGGCGATTCGGCGAAAAGCCTCATTGACGGCCTGTTCCGGCGTCAGCACCGGCTTGCGCAGGTCCCGTTGCCGCGCCGTCGTCGCCGCTACCCATGTGAGATCACCCATCGCGGCATCGAGCGTCGGATAGGCCGCCGCATCGTCGATCACGTAGTTCGCACCTGAAGCAGCGATCCGCGCCTTTTCCTGAGGCCATCCGTCCCGAGGTGCCACGAGACGGAGCTCGTCGAGACCGAAGTTGGCCATCGCTCGCGCCACCATGCCGATGTTATCAGGCAGTTGCGGCTCCATCAGGATCACCGCAGGCGTCTGGCCGGAGTCCGCAACCGCCGAGCCTTGTATATGCGCGCGGCGAATGCCGTGCCTGAGCTTGCGCAGCACGCGACGCGCCCAGAACCAGTAGTTCTCGCCCGACCACGTCTTGGCGAGCGCCTCCAGCGCCGGCGTCGTCACGGTCGCCTCGCCCTGCCCCGTTAACCGCACCCGGCCGTCGCCGACGATGATCTCGCGGTGCCGCGCAATGTAGTCGTCGAGGCTCGTGATGCCCTGCACCTCGGAGCGCCGCTTGCAGCCGGGACAACTCGCCCCGTCTGCCTCGCAGGCAAGCTCCGCACAATAAGTCAGGATCGGCTCGAGGCTCGCACGATCGAGACCGGGCACCGCGAGTTCGGCGAGCGCCGTGTCGATCGTCCGCTCATGACAAGCATGAACGATCGCAGAGACGGGCCGGCCGTCGCCGCTGAGCCGCGGCTCGGCGTCGATGATTTCAATGGTTGTAGGTCGCAAGTTTTCCGCGCGGCTTGAGCTTCAAGGGCGGTCATATTCCACGAAGCCCCCTGCCGAGACAACGAGTTGTCGCAAGAGCACTCGTCCGGCGTACCGAGAATTTCCGGTTGTAAGGGCAGGCCCGTCGCGGCACCGACATAGGTATCGAGACAGCCCGTGACCCAGAGCTGCCCACATGCCGAAGCAGGAAGCTGACGGAAGTACGTCGGCTTCGCGCCTTCAATCCGGCCGTTGCTCGTTGAGCGCGGTAGTGCCCCAACACGTGGTGTAAGCCCACAGGCATGATCCGGAGCGCCGCGGCTCGGATTGTCAGGCGGCCGGGATTGCCGGCGGCCTGACGGTGGCATCATCGCAGAAGCCGGCCATCGTTTCCAGGCTCATGTAGCGGCGC
>CANJPN010000570.1 GCA_947475855.1 Bradyrhizobiaceae bacterium | reverse complement strand
CTGTGATTATTTCTAGAGCAGCGGAGTCGGGTATCAGCCATGCGGTTTTGTGTGATCTAGATGAAATCTTCTTTTCTGCCAGCGGTACTCAGTCGTTTGCGAGCGGTGCCGCCAAGGCAGCCTTCAGGGAACGCTGGTTCGGGAGCTATCTCTCTCTTAATCCAGAAGAAACCTTCATCGCCACGAGCGCGGACGGACGCGGCGCAGGCTATCTCGTCGGTGCTCTCGACGATCCGGCTAGAGATCCAAGACATGCCGCCCTCGGCTATTTCCCGGCCTTCGCGCCTTTGACGGCCGTCTATCCGGCCCACCTTCATATCAATGTTGCAGCGCAATATCGCTCTGCCGGAATCGGTGCCCGCCTTATCGCGGCATTTGCCACCTACGCTTCCGCGAAGGGCGCACCGGGGATGCACGTGGTGACCGGCGAAGGTATGCGCAACGTCGGCTTCTATTTGCGCAACGGCTTCGAAACGGTTGCACGCACCGAGTGGAACAGCCGGAGCTTCGTGATGCTGGGGCGAGCCCTCACGTGACCGCAAACTCGGTGGATGGCGTAACACAGTGCTTTCACCGGGACTGTCACTGGCCTAAAAGTCTGGCGTCTGCTTTGATTGAACGTCGTTTCGATTGGCAGGGGGCCGCAGCGGCGTGAGTGACGAACTCGACACCTACGACTACGTGATCATCGGCGGCGGTACGGCCGGCTGTCTGCTGGCCAATCGCCTTTCAGCGGACGCCACGGCGCGCGTGCTGCTGATCGAGGCCGGCGGCAGGGATGACTGGATCTGGACCAAGATCCCGATCGGCTACCTCTACGCGTTCGGGAATCCGCGGGTCGATTGGTGCTTCTCGACCGCTCCCGAGCCCGGCCTCAATGGGCGGAGTTTGGGATACCCCCGCGGGCGCGTGCTCGGCGGCTGCAGTTCAATCAACGGAATGATCTATATGCGCGGCCAGGCGCGCGACTATGACCTGTGGCGGCAGACGGGCTGCGAGGGCTGGGCCTGGGACGACGTGCTCCCTTATTTCCTGCGGCACGAAGATCAATGGGCGATGTCGGAGGCCGACTTCCAGGGCAAGCACGCCCGGGGCGGCGAATGGCGGGTCGAGCGGCCTCGAGTCAAGTGGGAGATCCTCGACGCCTGGGCGGAAGCCGCCGAGCAGGCCGGCATCTCCAGGGTCAAGGACTTCAATCGGGGCGACAACGAGGGCTCGAGCTATTTCCAGGTGAACCAGCGCTCCGGCGTGCGCTGGAACACGTCGAAGGCATTTCTAGAGCCCGCCCTCAATCGCCGGAACCTGACGATCCTGACCAATGCGATGGTCGAGCGGCTGATCGTGGCGAACCGGCGCATCACGGGCGTGCTCGTGAAACGTCGAACGTTCCCGCTCAGGATCGGTGCGCGGCGGGAGGTGATCCTTGCGGCAGGCGCGATCGGCACCCCGCATCTGCTGCAATTGTCAGGGATCGGGCCGGGCGACCGACTGCAGCGGCTTGGCATTCCCGTGCAGCACGCGATTCAAGGCGTCGGCGAGAACCTGCAGGACCACCTGCAAGTGCGCCTGGCCTACAAGGTCCACGGCGTGAAGACGCTCAACGAGCGCTCGCAGAACATCTTCCAGAAGGGGCTGATCGGGCTCGAATATGCAGTCCGGCGCACGGGACCGATGACGATGGCCCCCTCGCAGCTCGGGACCTTCGCGAAGTCCGATGCGTCTCGCGACACGCCCAACTTGCAGTACCACATCCAGCCATTGACGCTGCCGAAGTTCGGCGAGCCACTCGATCCGTTCCCGGCTTTCACGGCCAGCGTCTGCAATCTGCGGCCGACGTCGCGGGGTTTCGTGTCGCTGTCGTCGGCAGACCCCTACACGCATCCGATCATCCAGCCGAACTATCTGGCGACCGAAGCCGACAGAAGCGTCGCGGCCGACGCCATCCGCCTCACGCGCCACATCGTGACGATGCCCGCACTCGCGCGATTTACCCCGGAGGAATTCCGGCCGGGCCCGGCGGTCGGGGATGACACGGAGGCACTCGCGAAAGCGGCCGGCGACGTGGGAACGACGATCTTCCATCCCGTCGGCACGGCCAAGATGGGCCCGGCCACCGACCCCGGCGCCGTTGTCGATCCCGACTTGAAGTTGCATGGCCTCCAGGGCCTGCGTATCGCGGATGCTTCGATAATGCCGACGATTACTTCGGGAAATACAGCCGCGCCGACGCTGATGATCGCGGAAAAAGCCGCCGATTTGATCCGGCGTAGCTGGAAAGGCTGACTGCGCCTGGCAGCTGCCTTTCCCTTCCTGCAGTTCCGCATGGGTCCCGGGGGGATCGACACGCGGCGGGATCGCTGCTAACTTTCCTATATTCACGTGGATATAGGAAATGATGGCGAGTCGCGGCCTGAGAATGTGGTTGCTCGCCGCTTCGGCCTTGGCCGTTTTGGTCTTGGCCGCTGCGCCAGCCCCTGCGCAGCAGCGCGATGTCACGGTGTTCGCTGCAGCCAGTATGACGACAGCGCTGCAGGCGGCAGGCGACAGCTTCACGAAGTCTTCCGGCGTCAAGGTGAAGCTCTCGTTCGCGGCGTCGTCGACGCTCGCAAAGCAGATCGAGGCTGGAGCGGGCGCCCAGGTGTTCGTGTCGGCTGACGAAGCGTGGATGGACTACCTGCAGAAACGCGATCTGATCGAGAACGCGACACGCCGGAAGCTCGTCGGGAACCGGCTCGTCCTGGTCGTCGGTGTGGATCGTCCGCTGAAGCTGGAGATCGGCGCGGATCGCGCTTGGCTGAGAACGCTTCCGGCGGGCCGCATCGCGACCGGCGATCCTGCGCATGTTCCGGTCGGCCGCTATGCCGTGGAGGCGCTGAAGAAGCTCGCCGCGTGGACCGAAATCGAGCCGCGACTGGCGCGTGCCGACAATGTGCGCAATGCACTTGTCCTGGTAGAGCGCGGTGAGGCCGCTGCCGGTATCGTCTATGTCACGGACGCCGCCGCCTCCAAGAAGGTCGCGCTGGCCGGTTACTTTCCCGAGACTTCGCACGAGCCCATCTCGTACCCGGTTGCATTGCTGCGCGGCCAGGCACAGGATGAGGCGCTGATGTTCTACACGTTCCTGCTAGGCGCCGACGCAAAGGCGATCTTCGTCAAGCATGGTTTTGCTGTGCCGTGATCTGCTGCGAGTTCATCCTGAGACCATGCTGACGCTGAGCGCAGTTGAAATTGAGGCTCTGAGCCTGAGCATGAAGGTGGCGGTTCTGGCATCCGCCCTTTGCCTCGCGCCGGCTATCGGTGTGGCGTGGCTGCTGTCGCGCACCAGTATTCCCGGCCGCTGGCTCATCAACGTCATCGCGCATGCGCCGCTGGTGTTGCCGCCTGTCGTGATCGGCTATCTGCTGCTGTTGACGTTCGGCGTGCAAGGCCCGGTCGGCCGTTGGCTGAACGAGATGTTCGGCGTGCGGCTGGTGTTCAGCTCGGGCGGCGCAGTTCTGGCGGCTGCCGTGATGGCGTTCCCGCTGATGGTGCGCGCAGTCCGGCTGTCGCTCGATGCCGTCGACCAAGGCCTCGAGCTTGCCGCGCGCACGCTCGGCGCAACGCGGCTCGATGCGTTCCTGACGGTGACGCTGCCGATGATGCTGCCGGGCATTCTCGCAGGCCTCATCATGGCGTTCGCCGCAAGCCTGGGCGAGTTCGGGGCGACCATCACGTTTGCGTCGAACGTCGAGGGGCAGACGCGCACGCTGCCGCTGGCGATCTACACCGCGACGCAAGTTCCAGACGGCGACGCAGCCGCGTTGCGCCTCGTCATGATCGCCATTTTATTATCGCTCGTCGCGCTCGCGCTGTCTGAGGCCGTCGAGCGATGGGCTCGCCGGACGATCTACGGCACATGATCGAAGTCGATATCAGAAAACAGCTCTCTGCATTCACGCTCGACGTGGCGTTCACCGCGCCGTCGAGTGGCGTCACCGCGCTGTTCGGCGCCAGCGGCTCGGGCAAAACGTCGATCGTGCAGTCGATCGCGGGCGGGCTGACACCGGACACGGGCCGCATCGCAATCAACGATGTGGAGTTCTTCGACCGCGACCGCGGCATCGATCTCGCGATCCATCTGCGCCGGGTCGGCTACGTGTTCCAGGACGCGCGACTGTTCCCGCATCTCTCCGTGCGCTCCAATCTCGAGTACGGCTTGAAGCGCGCGAAGGGCGAGCACGCAATCGGCACCGACGCCGTGGTGGAGCT
>CANJPN010000569.1 GCA_947475855.1 Bradyrhizobiaceae bacterium | reverse complement strand
GGCAGCAGAGAGTGGGATTGCTACGACCTGATCGAGTGGATCGGCAAGCAGCCGTGGTGCAATGGCAATGTCGGCATGATCGGCATTTCCGGCTTCGGCGCAGAGCAGCTCGCAGTCGCCAAGCAGCAACCGCCGAGCCTCAAGGCGATCTTCCCCTTCGATCCGCGTGGCGCCTACGGACCGTTCGGGGGCTTCCGCGAAGAATATCCAGGCGGCGTGATCCACACGTTCCGCTACCTGATCGGGCATTTCTCGGCTTTCCACCAGAACCGTGGCGCGCCGGGAGATCTGCCGGCGGCACGCGAGACCTTGTGGCGCGAGGCTATGGGGAATGCGGACTACCGTCAGTATCCCAACATCTTCAATGTCGTTGCCCAGAAGGGGCAGCATATGCCCGGCTACTTCGATCTGTTGATCGACCCTTACGACCGCGAGGCATGGGTCGAGCAGAGCGAGGCCGAATTCGCGCGCGTCGAGGTGCCGACCTACACGGGATCTGGTTGGTACGGCTACACCTACAAGACGCACCTGAACGGCGCGCAGAGTTGGTTCGCCAATCTGCGATGCACCAAGAAGCTACTCCTCACCGGCCCGGCACATCTCGAACGGCCATTCCACACGATGCACGGCGAGGTGCTCCGCTGGCACGATCATTGGCTGAAGGGCATAGATACCGGGATCAACGAGGAGCCACCCGTTCGCTACTGGGTGATGGGCGCCAACGAATGGCGCACCGCGGAGAACTGGCCGCTGCCGGCAACGCAATGGACGAAGCTGTATCTCAACTCGTGGGAGCGGCTGAGCCAACGCGACTTCGCGCCGTCGAGCGTTGACGCGCTGATCCCGCCCGACACGTTCGTGCAAATGCCGCCGACGCAGACTTCGAAGGTGGAACGCCTACGCTACATGACCGATCCGCTCGCCCAGGATACGTTGGTGGCGGGACCGATCATGCTCAAGCTCTGGGCCGCGATCGATCAGGACGATACAAACTGGATCGTCGTCATCAGCGACGTTGGACCGGATGTAAGCGTTCAGACCGCGCGCGAAGGCGAGCGGCAGGTTCCCTCCGACCTCCCCGAACGGGAAGTGACACGCGGCTGGCTGAAGGCGTCGCTGCGCGCCATCGACGATAAGCGATCAACGCCTTGGAAGCCGTGGCATCCACTCACACGCGAGAGCCAGGTTCCCGTGACGCCGGGTTGCGTCACCGAGTACTCGATCGAGATCATGGCGACCGCCAATCTGTTCCGGCGCGGGCACCGAATATGCCTCGACATCTGCGCGGCGGACATGCCAACGGGCATCGGCGGCGCGACGAATGCGGAGTATATCCCCTATCACATCTGCTCCGCCCGAACCGTGGTGCACACGATCTTTCACGATACCAGCCGGCCATCCCATCTGCTGCTGCCCGTAATCGAAACCTGACCTCAGATCATGCGTGGCGCAGCTTCTGACCTTGCGCAGCAGGTTCTCTAGCGCCTGGCGCGACCGAGGACCGCCATCAGCTCGGCGACCTTCTTGCGCTGCTCGCCGGCATCGCCGCTGACGATCGCGTGCTCGACGCAATGCGCGATGTGGTCGTGCAAAATCTCCTCCTCGACCCGCGCAAGGGCTGCTCTTACTGCTGCGATCTGCGTCACGATATCGATGCAATAGCGATCGTCCTCCACCATCCGTGCGACGCCGCGCACCTGCCCCTCAATGCGGCTCAGGCGCTTCAGACGTGCGGATTTCGATTTGATCGACATCATTGACGCATACCCTACCGGGGTATATCGGTCAACAAATACCCCGACAGGCATAGTCTCGCAGAACCTTCATGACTGGATGCTCGACATGACCACTCCCGGCGAAACACACGAGACCGAAACAGCGGGGCAGCGTGCCAAGGACCCGGTCTGCGGGATGAGCGTCGATCCCAGAACGGCGAAGCACCGGCATTCGCACGCGGGGCAGCCGTACTATTTCTGTGCCGCCAAGTGCCGCGAGAAATTCATCGCCGAACCCGGGAGATATCTGAACGCCGGAGCCACGGCTCCGCAACACGGTCGCCCGTCAACTGAGCAAGGGGCAAAGGATCCCGTTTGCGGCATGACCGTCGATCCCAAGACGGCCAAGCATCGGCATACGCATGCGGGGCAGCCGTACTATTTCTGCGCCGCCAAGTGCCGCGAGAAGTTCATTGCGGACCCGGACAAATACCTGACGCCGGAAGCGAGGTCTCCGGAGCCGTTGCGAGCCGGTGCGATCTACACCTGCCCGATGCATCCGGAGATCCGGCAGGAAGGCCCGGGTGCTTGCCCGATTTGCGGCATGGGGCTCGAGCCAGAAGATGCCACTGCGGACAATGGCCCCAATCCAGAACTCGCCGACATGACCCGGCGGTTCCGGATCGGACTTGCGCTCACGCTTCCCGTGTTCCTTCTGGAAATGGGCGGGCACGTTGTTGATCTGCACGGCTTGATCGCGCCGCAAAAATCAAACTGGGTCCAATTCGTGCTCGCGACGCCGGTCGTCCTGTGGGCGGGACTCCCCTTCTTCGAGCGCGGTTGGGCGTCCCTCAGGACGGGCAACCTGAACATGTTCACGCTGGTCGCGATGGGTACGGGCGTCGCGTGGCTCTACAGTGTGTTCGGAACTTTGATGCCGGGCCTTTTCCCGCAAACGATGCGGGGGCACGGCGACGCCGTCGCGATCTACTTCGAGGCAGCCGCGGTCATTACGGTGCTGGTGCTGCTCGGGCAGATCCTCGAACTGCGTGCCCGCGAGCAGACGAGCGGGGCGATCAAGTCGCTGCTCGATCTGTCGCCGAAGATGGCTCGGCGCATCAAGGCCGACGAAAGCGACGAGGACGTAAGTCTCGACGCGGTGGCCTTGGGCGACCGCCTGCGCGTTAGGCCGGGCGAGCGCGTACCGGTCGATGGCACGATCCTCGATGGCCGGAGCGCGGTCGACGAGTCGATGGTGACCGGTGAGTCCATGCCCGTGACGAAGACCTCCGGCGACAAAGTGATCGGCGGCACGATGAACCAATCGGGCGGGCTCGTCATGCGTGCTGAAAAGGTTGGCCGCGATACCGTTCTTGCACAGATCGTGCAGATGGTTGCGCAGGCGCAGCGCACCCGCGCGCCGATCCAGCGTCTTGCCGACACTGTTGCGGGCTGGTTCGTGCCGACGGTGATCCTCGTGTCGCTGCTGGCGTTTGCTGCGTGGTCGATCTGGGGCCCGGAACCTCGGCTGACATTCGGCCTCATCGCCGCGGTTTCGGTGCTGATCATCGCCTGCCCCTGCGCGCTTGGCCTGGCGACGCCGATGTCGATCATGGTGGGCGTCGGCCGCGGCGCGCAGGCGGGCGTACTGATCAAGAACGCCGAGGCGCTCGAGCGCCTGGAGAAGATCGACACGTTGGTCGTCGACAAAACGGGAACGCTGACGGAGGGCAAGCCGAGTGTCGTCGCGATCAAGACCGGTGGCGATATAGCGGACAACGAACTGCTTCGGCTGACCGCAAGCCTGGAGCGTTCGAGCGAGCATCCACTGGCGGCGGCCATCGTACGGTCAGCAACCGAGCGGGGACTCCGGCTCGCGCAGCCATCGGGTTTCAACTCACCGGTCGGCAAAGGTGTGATCGGTACGGTGGAGGGACGCACGCTCGTGATCGGCAATCAGCGGATCATGACGGACGAAGGGATCGACAGCGCGAATTTCACCGCTGACGCCGACCGGATGCGCACAGATGGCGCCACCGCGATCTTCGTCGCGCTCGACGGCAAGGCGTCAGGGATCATGGCCATCGCCGATCCGATAAAGCCGACGACCCCAACCGCTATCGCGGCATTGAAGGCGGCAGGCATCCGCGTGGTGATGCTGACCGGCGACAACCGAGGGACGGCACTAGCCGTGGCGGCCAAGCTCGGCATCACCGATGTCGAGGCCGACGTGCTGCCCCAGGACAAGAGGGCAGTGGTCGAGCGCTTGCGTGCGCAAGGGCACGCGGTGGCGATGGCGGGTGACGGCGTCAACGATGCACCCGCGCTTGCAGCGGCCGACGTCGGCATTGCGATGGGGACCGGCACCGATGTCGCGATGGAGAGCGCGGGCGTGACCCTCGTGAAGGGGGACCTCATGGGTATCGTGCGTGCGCGGCACCTTTCGGTGGCGACGATGTCGAACATCCGGCAGAACCTGTTCTTCGCCTTCATCTACAATGCCGCGGGCGTGCCGATAGCAGCGGGCGTGCTCTACCCCTTCTTCGGGATCCT